>DASVCM010000435.1:0-11608 GCA_036381635.1 Lacipirellula sp. | reverse complement strand
CGCCTCGCCCTCGGCGACGCCTACGTGAAGTGGTACCGCACGCAGCAGTACTACGACAGCGGCGCCTGGCGCGGCACCTGGGCCCTCGACGGCGGCGGTGCGCTGATGAACCAGGCCGTCCACACCGTCGATTTGCTCGCCTGGCTGATGGGCCCCGTCGTCGAAGTGCAGGCCCACGCCGCCACGCTCGCCCACGAGCGGATCGAAGTCGAAGACGTCGCCGTCGCGACGCTGCGGTTCGAGAACGGGGCGCTGGGCGTCATCGAAGCCACCACCGCCGCGTATCCCGGTTACCTCAAGCGGATCGAGCTCCACGGCTCCGAAGGGACCGCGATCCTCGAGGAGGAAGACATCAAGGCCTGGGACTTTCTGAAGAAGAGCCGCAGCGACGCCGCCGTCCACCGTCGCATGGCCATCAGCAAGAGCACCGGCGGCGGCGCCGCCGACCCGTCTGCCATCGGCCACCACGGCCACGCGATGCAGTTCCAGGACTTCGTCGACGCGATCCGCAAGGACCGCCCGCCGGCGGTCGACGGCTACGAAGGCCGCAAGTCGGTGGAGATCATCCTGGCGATCTACCAGTCCGCGAAGACGGGCAAGAAGGTAACGCTCCCCCTCAAGAGCGACCCCAAACTCGCCGCCAAATAATCAGCGTTCCATCGTGTTAGCCGCGCTCACGAAGGTCCGCCGTAGCGGAGCGCGCCTACCGCCAGGCGTCAGTGCGGCATCTAATTTGCCGCTCCTGTTCGCGAACTTCGCGTCGTACTAAAAAGCGGCGCTGCGCTGCAACTTAGCGCCGAGCTCATCCGCCGACGCCCAGTAATCGGCGATAATTTGTCTCTCGTCATCAATGCGCTTGCAGGGAGACGCTATGGAAAGTGATCCGCCGTCGACCCCGTTCGATAAAGCCGAACACCCCTCGGCGCCACGGGCGGCTGGGTTGGCTTTGTCACCCCCCGGTTGCGACGAGCGGAACCTAGAACTGTTCCACTAGTGCCAGGCGGTCAAGATTCGGCAAGCGCATCGAAAACGGCGGGTCGGAGCGGCTGGAACAACGAGCAGGAGTTTCCGGCCATCGTTGCCGACCGAGCGGCGACCCGCAGGGACGAATGTTCTGGATGCGCCTTTACAGTCCGGAAAGATGTAATCGAGGTAGACCATGACTACGAATCACAACGGAAGCGTTGCAGGCAAGGTGATCGTCATCACCGGCGCATCGAGCGGCATGGGCGCGGCCGCCGCCCGCTACCTCGCCGCCGGGGGCGCCAGCGTCGTCCTCGGGGCTCGCCGCGGCGACCGGATCGAATCGCTTGCGGCCGACATCTCCAAAGCGGGCGGCAAAGCCATCGCCGTCGTCACCGACGTGACGAAACGGGAACAAGTGCGGAAGCTGGTGGACGCCGCCGTCACGACCTACGACCGGATCGACGTGCTCGTCAACAACGCCGGCGTGATGCCGCTTTCGCCCCTGGAGCGGCTGAAGGTGGACGAGTGGGATCAGATGATTGACGTCAACGTCAAGGGCGTGCTTTACGGCATCGCCGCCGCGCTGCCCCACATGATCGAGCGGAAGTCCGGCCACATCATCAATCTCTCATCTGTAGCGGGCCATAAGCTGTTCGGCGGCTCCGCCGTGTATTCCGCGACTAAGTTTGCCGTACGGGCCCTGTCCGAGGGATTGCGGCAGGAAGCGGCGCCCTACAACATCCGCGTCACGATCATCTCGCCCGGCGCGGTCAAGACGGAGCTTCTCGAACATATCAGTGAGAAGGATGTCCAAAAGGCGAACCAGGACTATGTAGCCCAGGTCGGAGTGCCCGCCGAAACCTTCGCCCGACTGGTCGCCTTCGCCATCAGCGAGCCGGAGGAGGTCGGCGTCAACGAGATCCTGTTCAGGCCAACTGCCCAGGAACTCTAACAATACGAACGAGATAATCATGATGGGCGTTATTGAGAGTCGACGCATCGGACTCGTTACCGGCGCCAATCGCGGAATAGGATTCGAAACAGCCAGGCAGCTAGCAGCACGCGGCTTCCATGTTGTTATCGCGGCCCGAGACGAAACCAACGGGCAAGGAGCAGTTGAAAGAATTCATGCGGCGGGAGGCAAAGCGACGTTTCTGCCACTCGACGTGAATAGTTCGAACAGCATCCACGACGCTGCCAGCCGTTTTGCCGCCATTGCGGATCATCTCGACGTGCTTATCAACAATGCCGGCGTTTATCCCGATTACGGAGCGAATATTTTGACGATCCCCCGAAAGCAAATGGTCCAGACGCTCGGGACAAACGCCTTCGGCCCGTTGGAAGTCTCGCAGACATTCCTTCCCTATCTTCAAGACGCCGCTGCGCCGCGCATCATCAACGTCTCCAGCGGCTACGGTCAGCTCGATGGACTGTCGGCGGACGTGCCAAGCTACTGCTTGTCGAAGCTGGCGCTGAACGGGATCACCATCATGCTGGCAGACGGCCTGCGATCGGATGGCATTGCGGTGAACGCGATGTGCCCGGGCTGGGTTCGCACCAATATGGGCGGCCCCAATGCAACTCGCTCGGTTGAAGAAGGCGCCGATACGGCCGTTTGGTTAGCCGACGAAGCTGCTCATGAGCTGACTGGAAAGTTGTTTCGCAATCGTGAAGAGATAGCGTGGTAAATATCATTCGCAAAAGACTAATGAAGGTTGCGGCAACCAAACAGGCTTCACTTCGTGGTGAGGCTTCGTCCGCGTTCACCACCAATCGCAGCCATCGGACGAGTACGACTGCCAATCATGTCTCGTCTGGCGTTTAGCGACATCGAACTTGCTAATCCTGTTCATCGCATTCGTGCCGGATTATAACACGCCGCGAGGGAGTCGCTTCTATCCCGATCGTCTGCAGAGACTTAGTAAACCGCGGCAAGGCGCCTCTCGTCATCGAGTCGCCCACGAGGGCCACGAGATCGGGTCAGCGTGATGAACGCCGGCCGGATCATCAACACGCTGGCCGGCCGCAACCAGATCGAGGGCTGCGTTGCCATGTGAATCGGAATGGCGCTTTTGGAGCATACGTGGTACGACCAGAGCAACGGTCCGCCAATCGCGACGGCCGATTCATCCCAGCCCTGCCGCCGATCAGCCATTAATGATCTCCCCGCCATTGGGATGCAGCACCTGCCCGGTGATGTACGACGAGTCGCGCGACGCCAGGAATACGTAGCACGTCGCCACTTCCCAAGGCTCGCCGGCTCGCCCCAGCGGCGTGTCGGCGCCGAATTTCTTAACCTCTTCCGCCGGCTTGGTGGCCGGAATCAGCGGCGTCCAGATCGGCCCCGGCGCCACGGCGTTCACGCGGATGTTCTCTTTCGCCAGCACGCCCGACAGCGAACGGGTGAAGCTGACAATGGCGCCCTTGGTCGACGAGTAATCGATCAGCGAGGTGCTGCCGCGATAGGCGGTGACGCTGGTCGTGTTGATAATCGTCGATCCTTCCTGTTTCCGCAGGTGCGGCAGGGCGGCGCGGTTGAGCAGGAACATCGACAGAATGTTCGTCCGGAACGTCGCCACAAGCTGCTTCTCGGTGATCTGATCGACGTTTTCCTTGGTATGTTGCTCCGCGGCGTTGTTCACCAGACAATCGAGCCGGCCGAACTTCTTGACGCACTTCTCGATGGCGCCTTTGCAGAATGCCTCTTTACCGATGTCGCCCTTAATGAGCAAGCACTCGCGGCCTTCCTGCTCGACGCCCCGCTTCGTCTCCTCGGCGTCGCGGGTTTCTTCGAGATAAACCACCGCGACATTGGCGCCTTCCCGGGCAAAATGGAGCGCCACCGCCCGGCCGATGCCGCTGTCGCCGCCAGTGATCAGAGCGACTTTGCCCTCAAGTTTGCCGCTGCCGCGGTATTGCTCGAGGATCGAGATGGGCTCGGGACGCATCAGGTGCTGCCGGCCGGGCTGCTTGGCCTGCTTCTGAGCGGGGCGCTGTTTCTTCGTGCTCGACTTGCCGGACTTCTTCGAGGCGTTGGCCATTTGGGGACTCCCCATGATGAGGCTTTACGGCAGGACTAGCGCTCCGCTGCGGCGTCGCGGCTAACCATTCCTCGGCGATGGCTGCATGCGGTGTGCCGAAACAACTGTACGCGGCACGAGGGTTGCATTAAGTCGCTGGAATGAAAGAACAAACCAGCGCGGCGGACTTCTTGCCTGACCGCATGAACCTCAAAGCGCTGCGCGACGCTGCCGAGCATTGCCGCGGCTGCGATTTGTATCGCAACGCCACGCAGACGGTGTTCGGCGAGGGTTCTCGGCGAGCGAAGGTTGTCCTGGTGGGCGAAATGCCGGGCGACCAGGAGGACCTGCAGGGCAAGCCGTTCGTCGGCCCGGCGGGGCGGCTGCTCGACGAGGCGATCATCGACGCCGGCCTGCGCCGCGACGAAGTGTACATCACCAACGCGGTGAAGCACTTCCGCTGGGAACCGCGAGGCAAACGGCGTCTGCACAAAAAGCCCAGCGCCCGGCAAATCCAGGCCTGCAATCCGTGGCTCGAGGCAGAACTCCAGGTGGTCAAGCCGCTGGTGATGGTCTGCTTGGGAGCGACGGCTGCTCAGGCCCTGATCGGCAAAGCCTTCCGCATCAGCCAGGAGCGCGGCGAATTCCTGGTTACCTCCTGGGCCGAGTGGACAATCGCGACGCATCACCCGTCGGCGATTCTGCGTTCGCCGGAGAAGGCCGACCGCGTCCGCAAACGCGGCGAACTCGTGGACGACCTTCATCTAGTAGCGAAGAAGGTCGCTGAGTCGCAACGCAAAGCGGCGAAGCCGCGGACCAATCGCACGACGGCGCGATGAGCGGGACAGCAATTGAGAACCGAACAAATGACCGACAATTATGCGACGCCGCTTGAACTTCTCCGCCACGCTTGAGCCGGCCGAGCTCGCCAAAATCGCCCGGCTCCGGTATGTCACCGACGCGGACGCCGGCTACACGCGCCGCCGCAATGGCAAGGGATTTCTCTACCTCGACGGGCGCGGCAAGCCGCTGCGCGATCCGCGAAAGCTGAAGCGGATTGAGTCGTTGGTCATCCCGCCGGCATGGAAAGAGGTGTGGATCTGCGGCGCGAGCAACGGGCATCTGCAGGCCACCGGCCGTGACGCCCGCCAGCGGAAGCAGTACCTCTACCACGCGCGGTGGCAGCAGATCGCCAATCTCGCGAAGTTTCTACGGATGGAACAGTTCGGCGAGCTGCTGCCGAAGATTCGCCGAAAAATCGCTCGGCAGATCTCGACGAACGAGCTAACCCGCGAGCGGGTGTTGGCCGGCATGGTCGCCCTGCTGGACCTTACCGGCATTCGCGTCGGCAACGAGGAATACGTGAAGGAAAACGGCTCCTACGGGCTGGCCACGCTTCGCGATCGGCACGTCGCCGTCACCTCAGCAGGCGTTGAACTACGATTCCGCGCGAAAGGGGGCTTCCGTAGGAATGTGCTCATCGATGACAAGCAGCTCGCTCGGTTCATCGTGGCGTGTGCAGAACTGAGGGGACCGCGGCTGTTCCAATGTGTTGATGGTGAAGACATACGGCGGCCGATTGAATCGGCCGACGTGAACGAATACCTCCAGCAGGCGGCGGGCGAGGCGATCACCGCCAAGGATTTCCGTACTTGGAAGGCCTCGGCCCTCGCTGCGGGACAACTTCATGCGGCTCGCGATCGGAAGTCGAAGTCGGCCCGCAAGCGGCTGGTTCGTGAAACCGTTTGCCAGGCCGCCGAGCTATTGAGCAACACGCCGACAGTCTGCCGCAATTACTACATCCACCCAGGGCTGCTGGAAAGCTATGAGGCCGGCGTCTTTGACAGCCACTTCGAGGGCTTCTCGCCGCGCCGGCTGAAGCTGCTCGCGGCTGACGAGCAGGTTCTCGCTCGCTTCTTGAACCAGTGGAAGCCGGCGGTGGATGCGCCGATCGCGACCGGGGCGGCCTAACGCGGCCCAAAACTGGCGCGGGGATTGCTCATTGGCTCCGCTGACCTAAGCCACCGGCTTCGCCGGTGGACCGCAGCGCAAGGGCGGAAGACAATTCGCGGCTGTCTACCGGCGAAGCCGGTGGCTTTTATCAATAGGTGTTCGATCCATGGCTCGCCCCGTATGGAAAGGTCACATCTCGTTTGGCCTGGTGAACGTGCCGATCGTCCTCTATTCCGGCGAGCGGCGCGCGGACATCAGCTTCCAACTCATCGACAGCCGCAACGCGGCCCGCGTTCGCTACGAGCGCGTGAATGAGGAAACGGGCGACGAAGTGCCGTGGGACAAAATCGTCAAAGGCTTCGAGTACGAGAACGGCAACTACGTGCTGCTGAGCGAAAACGAGTTGGAGAACGCCTCCGCAGAGTTGACGCGAACGATCGAGATTGAGCAGTTTGTCGATCTGCACGAAATCGACGTGCGGTACTTCGATCGGCCGTACATCCTCGCCACGGCCAAAGGGGGCGAGAAAGGTTATGTACTATTGCGCGAGGCGATGGCGGAAGCCGGCAAGGCGGGCATCGCGCAAGTGGTCATCCGCGCGCGGCAATACCTGGCGGCGGTATTGCCGGAGGACGACGCCCTGGTGTTGATGCTGCTGAGGTATTCGCAGGAACTGCGGGATCAGGACGAGTTCGACCTGCCCAGCGGCGACTTGCGCAAGAACAAGGTGACCAAGCAGGAAGTCGAATTGGCGGCGAAGCTGATCGACGGCATGAGCGGCCCCTGGGAGCCGCAGCAGTTTGAAGACGAGTATCGGACGGCGCTCATGGACCTCATCGAGCGGAAAATCAAGTCGGGCCAAACCGAGGCCGTCGAGGACTTTGAGCCGGAAGGCCAAGAGGAGGAGGAAGAACCGGCGAGCATCAATTTCATGGAGGTGCTGAAACAGAGCGTCGAACACGCCAAAAAGCCGCGGCGTGCGGCGAAACGGCGGCCAGCAAGGAAAAAGTCGGCGTCAGGACGCCGCATCAAAAAGAAGCGAGCCGGCTAAGCAAGCCCCAAAAGATCGACGCGAAACACCACGACGGACTGTTCACTTCAGCGACCAGTCAAACGCGGCAACCAAATCCATGAGCCTCACCGAATACAAACTAAAACGCGACTTCTCGAAGACCCCCGAACCAGGGCCGAAGGTCAAACATTCCCGCAGCGGCTCGCAGTTCGTCGTGCAAAAGCATGCCGCGAGCCGCCTCCACTACGATTTCCGCCTGGAGCTCAACGGGACGCTAAAAAGTTGGGCCGTGCCCAAGGGGCCGAGCCTCGACCCGAGCGTCAAGGCTCTGGCGGTGCACGTCGAGGACCACCCGCTCGATTACGCATCGTTCGAGGGGGTCATTCCGCAGGGCGAGTACGGCGGCGGCACAGTCATGGTCTGGGACCGCGGCACGTGGGAGCCCGAAGGGGGCGAGGACGCCGCGAAGGCCTACCGCAAGGGGCGGCTGAAGTTTGCGCTCGATGGCGAAAAGCTTAAAGGTAGCTGGGCGCTGATACGAATGGGCGGCCGAGCAGGCGACGATGGCAAGAACTGGCTGCTCATTAAGCACGACGACAAGTACGCAAAGCCTAGCGATGAATACGTGCTGGTGGAGAAGAGGCCGAAGAGCGTCGTCTCGAAGCGAACCATCGAGCAGATCGCCAAGGCGGCCGATCGCGTCTGGTCTAGCAATCGCAGCGCCGCCGCGAAGAAGTCAAAGAAGCATGAATCTAACGGCGCCACTGCGATGAAGACTTCCAAGAAAGCAAAAAAGGCCAAGCGGGCTGTGAATAAGCTCGCCGCATCGACTAAGAAGCGGCCCGCCGCTAAGAAGAAGGCGGCAAAGAAGGCCGGGCGAGCTGTAAAAAAAAAGTAACTCGTCGCGCCCGACCAGTTACGGCCGATGACGCCGCGAAGCTTTCCGGCGCTCGCGCCGCCGGGCTGCCCCGTGGATTCAAGCCGCAACTCGCCACCCTCTCGGCCGAAGCGCCGCGCGGCGATCAGTGGCTGCACGAGCTGAAGTTCGACGGCTATCGGATGCTCGCAGTCGTCAGCAATGGCAAGTGTCGGCTGATCACCCGCAAAGGCAATGACTGGACGACGCGGTTCCGCTCGATCGCTCAGGCCGTGGAACAGCTTGGACTTTATCGGACGATCCTTGACGGCGAAGTCGTATCGCTCAACGAGCGCGGCATTTCTGACTTCCAGCTCCTGCAGAATCAGCTCAAGCGGGGTGACGAGAATTCGCTGGCGTTTTATCTGTTCGATGTGCCATATTTTGAAGGGTACGACCTGACGAGCACGCCGCTGGTCGAGCGTAAGGAATTTCTGGAGCGGCTGCTTGCGGCGCAGCCCGCGGACACTAAAGCGGCCCTGCGATACAGCGACCACATCGAAGGCGCGGGCGCCGAAGTGCTTTATGAGGCGTGCGGCGGCGGACTGGAAGGAATTGTCTCCAAGCGGGTCGACAGCAAGTACGTCCAGGCCCGCTCGCCGGCGTGGCTAAAGAGTAAGTGCAGCAAGCGGCAGGAGTTCGTCATCGGCGGATACACCGAGCCCTCGGGCGCCCGCACGCATTTTGGGGCGTTGCTCCTTGGGTATTACGACGGCGAAGGCAATTTCCGTTACGCGGGGAAAGTGGGTACCGGTTTCACGAGTCAATCGCTCCGCGACGTGTTCCGCGAGTTGAAGCCGCGAAAGATTGCTAAGCCTGCGTTCAGCGATCCGCCGCGCGGGTATGCGGCCCGCGGCGTAACGTGGATCGCCCCGGAACTGGTCGCCGAGGTGGAGTTCACCGAGTGGACCGGCGATGGGCAGCTTCGGCATCCATCATTCCAGGGCCTGCGGGAAGATAAGTCGCCCCGATCGATTATTCGCGAAGAGGAGGTTCAAGTGACCCCGGCAAATTCGACTACGACGAACGGTCGCCGACCTAACAAGGCGAGTAAGAGTAGGAGCAAGAGTAAGAGCAGGACGGCCGGCTCCACGTCGCGCGCCAGCTCCAATGGGAAACCCTCGGCCAGCGCGAAGTCATCACGCAAGGAGACCACCGCGCCAGAAGATGCCGTCGTTGCTGGAGTACAAATCAGCAGCCCCGATCGCGTCGTCTACCCGGGTTATGGCGTGACAAAGCTGGACTTGGCGAGGTACTACGAGAGCGTCGCCGACTGGGTGATGCCGTACCTTGAGCGGCGACCGCTGACGCTGGTGCGCTGCCCCGAGGGGCAAGCGAGTCCCTGCTTCTATCAGAAGCATCTCACCTCAACGATGCCGAAAGGCGTGCATGGGGTGAAGATCAAAGAAAAGACCGGCGCCGATACCTATCTCGCGGTGAAAGACATCACGGGGCTCGTTTCCCTGGTACAGTTTGGCGTCCTGGAGTTCCACCCTTGGCCGGCGCGGGAGGACAAGGTGGAGCGGCCGGATATGCTCGTGTTCGACCTGGATCCCGGCGAGGGGCTGGATTGGAAGGCGGTTGTCCAAGGGGCAAAAGATGTCCGCGACTGCCTGGAAATGCTCGGCCTGCAAAGCTTTCTGCGGACCTCAGGCGGAAAAGGGCTGCACGTGGCGGCGCCGCTGACTCGGCGAAACACTTGGGACGAGCTCAAGGAGTTCGCCCGCGGCGTGGCCGAGACGATGATGCGCGCCGCGCCGGATCGGTACGTCGTGAACATGAGCAAGGCCAAGCGCAAGGGAAAGATCTTTGTCGACTACCTCCGCAACCAGCGCGGCGCGACGGCCGTGGCGTCGTACTCAACCCGCGCCAGGCCGGGGGCGCCCGTCGCAACGCCGCTGGCGTGGGATGAACTTTCGGTAAAGCTCAAGCCGAATCAATACACGGTGAACAACATTCACCAGCGGCTGAAAAAGGGCTTCAAGGACCCGTGGAAGGAGTTCTTCAAGGTAAAGCAGCATATCACGCGCAGCATGATGGATACGGTGAGTACATAGCCGAGCCATCCTGGCTCGGCGCCCGGCCAGGATGGCCGGGCTATCTACCCACCCGCGCGCCGGGCAGGGCGAGTTCGTTGAACCGGTCGACCGACTCGCCCGCCGTCCACGCAATGCCGCGGAGAAGCAAAATGCGGAATAGCGGATCGTCGAACGTCCAAGAATAGTGCCCGGGAATCGAAACAAAGATCCGCCCGCCGAGGTGCTCGCGGGTCCAGAACAGCGGCTGCGGCTTTCCCTGCTCGATGCCGGTGGCGAGGACGTTCAATCGCCGCGGATCGCCGACGGCGTTCCAATAGCTCTCGTCGTAGAAATGGACCCTGTCGAAGTTCCGCGCGATCGGGTGAGTGCTGCCCGGCGTGAACTCAATGTCCAGCGGGCCGTGGCGGTACTGCGGCCAGGCGTCGTTCCACGCCAGGCCGATTCGCTCCGCAAACTCTGCGGCGTTGTCGCCGCCGCGAACCGCGTAGTGGATGTACGTCACGCCGCCGCCGCGGGTGAGGAACCGGTCCATGTCGCGGGCGCGCTCCGCCGGCCAGTCCCCCTTCTGGTAGAACACCAGCGCGTCGGCCGACTTGAGGTCCTCCTCGCTCGGCCAATCGTCGGCGGTCGTCACGCGGACGTTCCCAGCCATTTCCAGCAGCTCTCGCCACGCCTTCTTCCAGGCCGGATAGTCGTGCTCGCCGGGGCCGTGGTCTTTCGTCCCGGCGACCAGGACGATGTGTAACGGCGCGGCGTCGGCCGCCGGCGGTTCGCTGCCGGCAAGCACCGCGTTTACCTCAGCCATCGGCCGGGGCGGCGGCGGTTGCATTGTGCCGTACTGCGGCATCGTCGGCGGCGCCACGAGCAGGAACGTCATCAGGTCGCGCAGCCGCTCCTGGCCAAGCGCCTGAGGAATGCCCTCCGGCATGATCGACTGCGGCGAATGCTCGAGCGATTCGACCTCATCGCGGTGAACGACGGTTTCCTTCCCTTCCTGGTCGGCGATGACCAAATGGTCGCCATCAGCCCGCACCGTGCCGGCCAGCACGCGACCTTCCTCGAGCAGCACCGTTTGCGACGTGAAGTCGGGATTGATCGCGAAGCTCGGCTGCGTCACGTCCCTGAGGACCGACTCGTAGTCGCGCTGCGGCAGGTTCGAGAGGTCGGGGCCGATCCGGGCGCCGACGCCGCGCATCGTATGACATTTCGAGCAGCCGGCCACGGAGCCGAAAAATTCTCTCTCGCCACGGAGCCAGTTGCCGCCTGTGAGCTGCGGGAGATCGCGATTCTCGACTGGCGTTGATGGCGGCTCTTCGTCGCGGCTGGACCAGGGAAGCAGGAAGCGGCGCAGCGGCAAGGCGCGCTCGCGGGCGTCTTCGTTGGTGTGATAGCTCACGACGAGCTTCGGCAACGCTTCGCCGCCGTTGTGGCGAAGCTGAATCTCGACGGGAATCAATTCGTCCTTCTTCGGCGTCAGCGTGTACTGCACCTTCAGGTCGACGCCGTCGCCCGTCATCCAGTGGCCCGGTTTGCCATTGATGGAGACGTAGCTCTCCGCCGCGTCGGAGCGGACAGTGAGCGTCACCTCCTCCGGCGACGGCTCATAGTCGAGCTTTTCGCCCGGCTGCACTTCCGGGCGCAACAAGTTGTAAAGATCGAGCTGCGCCTTCATGCCGATCGTCCCGGGCTGCTCCATCTGCTG
>DASVCM010000434.1:0-2191 GCA_036381635.1 Lacipirellula sp. | reverse complement strand
CTGTACAGGCCGGCGACGCCCGTGCCCGCGGCGAAGCGGCGGCGGTCGGCTTCGTACTCGTTGAGGTACACCGGGTAGGCGATGGGCGTCCGTAATACTCGACAGCCGGAGTAGTGCCGACGGACGCCTGGGAACAACTGCTCCATCGCCGCGATGCACCGTTCGCCCAGCACTTCGTCGCTGGCCGTCCAAGTTTCATCGCCGACCTGGCAGCCGATGTCGGCGGTGATCAGCGTCTTTCCCTCGGGCGCCAGCCACGGCATCGACAGCGGCGTCTCGGTCAGCCGGAAGAAGGGGAAGCCGGCCCCGGCGGTCCACAGGACGGTATCGCTGAGGATGCCGCGGGTTTCAAACCGCAGGCAGACGAACGCCATCGGCCGGTAACGGAACTTCGCCAGTGGCTTCAAGGCGTCGGTTCCGACGACCAGCTTCGGCAGAATCGGCGCCGGGACTGTGCTGACCACGGCCGACACCTCGCGCTCGGCGCCTGCGGCGCGGATGGCGACGACGCGATCGTCGTCCACGACGATCTGCTCGACCGGCGACTCCATTTCGACGCAATCGCGGACGTCGGTCAGCAGCCGCTCGCAGAGCTGCGAGACGCCGTGCTCGGGGTACACGTGCCAGACGCTGGGGCTTTCGGGCATTTCGTGGCTGTAGCCGATCGAGATGGCCCGGCCGTGGAGCCGGCTGCAAGCGCGGAGGTAGATGGTTTTGAGGATGGAGTTGCCAAGCTTCTCGCCGACGGAGGCGGCAAGCTGATCCGCCGGGACGCCGGACCAGGCTTCGATAATCGGCAGGCTCACCTCGTCGGCCAGGGCGGCGCCGAATTCTTTGCGGAACCAGTCGGCGGCGGTCGGGCCGTTATTACTTGGGGAAGGCGTCTCTGACGCCGATTTCCCGTGGCGACGGTGACCGTAATCGGCGTCGGAGACGCCTCCCACAATAGATGACACCTTCGACTTGAGGCCGCCCAGCACGAAGCGCGGCACGGTCATTAAGCCGAACGGATACGAATACGTCTTCCCGCGGACGAGGAACGACTCGCCGTAATAGGGGACGTCGCGGCACTGGCCGCCGATGCCCACCGCGGCCGCGAGGCGGTTGGTGATGAAGTGGGCGCCGAAATCGTAGTGGAACCCGCGGTCGTCGACGTAGGAGCTGGCCATGCCGGCGATCTGCTTGCCGCCTTCGAACAAGATGACGGGAATGCCGTTGCGACGGAGAAAGTTCGCGGCGGTGAGCCCCGCGATGCCGGCGCCAACAATGGCCACAGGAAGTTCCGAGCGTTTACTCATCGACGGCCTCCGTGGGCTTCTGGGCGACCAGCTTCAACAGCGCGCCGCGGCCCAGGGCCTGGAACGCGCCGTCGAGCATCGTGAACACGCCCAGCGAAACGGGCGCCTTCAGGCTGAACCGCTCGACCAACCACCGCGGCGCCCTACGGTCGACCAGTCGATTGCGGATCGAATAGACCCAATTGACGGGGCTCAACGCCGTAGTGACTTCGACCGTTTCCAGCCCGGCTTTTTCCGCCAGTCGCCGCAGGGCGCGTTTGTTGAACAAATTCCAGTGTCGCGGAAAGTGATAGCCCCCCCAATGGCGGCCGCCGAACAGCCGGAAGTCGAGCGTCTGCGTGTTGTCGGTGACGACAACGACTCGGCCGCCGGGCTTCAGCACGCGAGCTGCGGCCCGCAGCACCGACAGCGGGTTTTCGACATGTTCGATCGTCGCGATCAAGAGCACCAGGTCGTAGCTGTGCGGCTCCAGCTCCGCGGACTCGACCGTGCCGAGATGCACCTCCAGGCCCGAGTCGCGGGCGGCCATCACGGCGCGCTCGCTGGCGTCGACGCCTTCCAGACGCCACGCCGGACGGCCGTGCTGTTTCAGCAGCCGCAGGTGGAAGCCGTCGCCGCAGCCGAGGTCCAGAATCCGTGCGTCCGCCGGCAGTCCCTTGCAGTACGAGAGCAGCCGGTGCGCCTCCAGCCGGGAGCGCACGCGGTGGGCAAGCCCGAAGTTCTCCTCGGAGAACTGAAACGCGTGATAACTCGGCGGGTAGATGCGATCGAGCTCGTCGGTCGCTGGCCGCGGATTGAGGTAGACGAGCCCGCAGTGCCCGCAGCGCATGGCGACGAACGTGTCGCGGCTCGTGCGATATTCAAAGTCTTCGCCGACGGCGATCGGCGCGCCG
>DASVCM010000433.1:0-4932 GCA_036381635.1 Lacipirellula sp. | reverse complement strand
GCCTGCTTGCGCGTCTGCTGCGCCGGATCGTTCGCATTGCCCCCGAGGCTGCGCGAGATGGCGGAATAGAACTGCGATGTGCCAGCGACCAAAGCGGGATTCGAGGTATTGCGTTCGCGTCGCTGAGGTCGAGTGGAGTCTTCGAGTTCCTGCTTCAGGCGCGCTGCTTCGCGTCCGAATTGCTCGTCATTGAGACCACGATGTTTCAATTCGTTCAAACGCTCCATGTCGCGATTGAATTTTTCCAGCGGCGTCAGGTTCCTCTCGGTAATGCGGCCGATTTCGGCCGTCGCCTCGCTGCTCTTTTTGCTAAGCTCATCGCCCTCTTTCATGGCGTCTTGTTGCTGCCTTATGCGCTCATGCTGAGCTTCGATCGCCTTCAGTTCCTCCGCCGTCGCACCGGCCAGCTTCGCCTTGTAAAGATCAACTTCGCGGGAGGTCATGTTGAACGTGTCGGCCTGCAGCTTGAGTGCAGCGATATGCGACTCCATCGTCTTGCGCGTTTGCTCTTCGGCGGCGATGGCGGCTTGCTGGGCTTCTGTCTGCTCCAAGAGCGCGGCGACGTACTCCATGTCGGCTTCGAGCAACCCCTTCGTCGCCAACTCGGCCAGCTTCTTTTCGGTCGCCGACTTGCCAACCATCTGGGCCTGCAATTCGAGAGCGGCGATTTCCTTGTCGATGCCGGTTTGATTGCCGCCCGGCTCAAGCTCGACGGCGCCTGGCGGCGCGGCACCGCCCTTCAACCCTGCCGCGCGCACTGCCAAATCGACGATTTGCTTCTGTATTTCGAGCACCTGCTCTTGGCTGCCGAATAGCTTGGCGTTGGCAAGTTGCCATTGCAGAATTGCGGCATGGGCGCCGTAAATCGTTTCGGTGATGCCCTTGATGCTGAGATCCATGCCGGTCAACATCTTGAGAGTTTCATTGCCGGCAGTCCCGAGAATGGTCAATCCCTTGCCGAATTCGATCAGCACGGGGATGCCGTCGGTTTGGAACACGCCAGTCAGATCGATAAGCTGGCTCGCCACCTCCTTGAGGTTCAACTCGCGAATCATCGCTTCGCCGAGGTCGCCGAAAGCGATCGTGATATTGTCTTTCAGGTTGGAAACCAGACCCTCGATGCCCTTTGCGCGGTCTTCCATCGCGCCTTGGAACTGGCCGCCATCTTGAACCAACGAGAGGATGGCTTGCTGCAATTCGCGAAAGCCCACCTTGCCGTCTTCGACGAGCTTGTGAGTCTCGGCGTTTGTCGTGCCGAGCACCTTATTGAGAGCCTCCCAGATCGGCACATTTCGATTCGCCAGCTCCATCACGTCGCGGGTATAGGCGCGGCCGGTGATTCGTGCCTTGCCGTAGGTTTCCGCCAATTCGTTGATGCTCGTGCCGGTTCCAGCGGCGATGTCTCCCAGCATTTTGAGCGTCGGCACAACTTGCTTTGCGGAGATTCCGAAGCCGGCCAGCTTCGCGCCGGCGTCCTTCAACTGCGGAAACTCAAAGGGCGTAGTCGCGGCGAATTGCTTGATCTCCGCCATGACTTGCTTGGCGGCCGAGGCGGACTTGAAAAGCGTCGTAAACGTGATTTCAGCCGTCTCGAATTCGGCGGCTAGCTTCAAGGCGGACACGCCAGCGTCGACCATCGCGTCGCCAAGGCTCCTGATTGCCGACATGACCTCATTAATGACGAGGATCGATGCTCCGACGCCGGTAGAAAATCCGAGAATTCCGCCCGCTAGATGCTCGCCGATTCTCGACGGTTGCGCGACTCGCGCCGGCCTGTTGTTCAGTTCTTGAGACTCACGAAGTTCGTTATTGAGTCTCTCGATCGCCCGGCGATATGTTTCGACGTCGATTTGAGCGCCATGGTAAAGAGCGCCTAGGCGTTGCAAGCCTGCGTGGTATCGCTCCAGTGGCGTCCGAGTGGACTCGAAGACCTGCTGGCCCATCCTGCGAAACTGATTGATAGACCGCGTCGCGCTGGCCATCGTGCCGGAGAACCCCGCCACATCGGCGTTGAGGGCGACGGTCAAGTTAGCGATTGTCGACATTTGGCTTGACCAGCTTGCCGCCCATCGAAATGCACAGGTTCAAAAACGCCCGTTCGGTTTCATCCATCGTCGATTCAGGCGTCGGCGTCGTATCGAGGATGAACTTCGTCGGGTTGATGCTTGCCGGGCCGTTCGCGTTGGCCGCATAGACCGCCGAGGCGATGATTCCCGCGTGCAGGTTGTCGCGCCACACGCCCCACGGTTCGATGCGGTAGTAGGCTTGCCACAAGCGAAACTGCTCGGTCTCAGCCTGCTCGTCGTACCAACTCTCAACGTCGTAGGCCCAATGCCCTCCGATGCGTCCGCCCAGCAGCGCCGCCAGCCGGTAGGCTAGGAGGCGTCGCGGGCAGGCTCGGAGTTTTTTTCCAGTTCCGACAACTCCTTCTCATCCATGCCGTTGAGCTTGGTCGCGGCCTTGTAGCAGCGTTTCAGCGCCACGCCGTCCGCGCCTTCGCCCAGCTCTTTGACTTCGTCCTGCGAAAACAGCAGGTCGCCATTCTCGTTGCAGATGGTCGCGGCACAGAGCGAGGCGGTGAAGTTAGCCATGCGAGCGACCTTGGCGTCTTCGTCGCTCATGCCGTCTCCGCGTGCGCTGACCGAGACTTCCCAGGCGTCACGCTCGCGCGGCAGCATCCGCTTGACGTAGACGAAGCAATCGGCGTCGCCGTCGTCAGCCCACTCGGGTGTCGGAACTTTTTCCAATCGGAGCTTCGCCGACTGTTTTACTCGTTGCTTGCTCGGCAGTCCCATCTTTGGCATCCTCGGTTACGGTGATCGCCTCGGCGCTCGGCGGCGCAGAGACGACGACAATTTTGCGGCCGACCTTTGGCACGGGCGGCGGGTCAGGCGGATAGACGATTGGCGCGCCGGTTTCGGGGTCTTCGACCAGCCGCACAAAGCCCTCTTCCAAGAGCTGGTCGGCGTGCCAGGCGAAGAGATGCTTTTTCTCGCCTTTCTTGCCGGCTAGAAAATGCGGACTCGTCACATCGCGACGATATTCGACATGCGTTTTCATTAGGCGTTCGTCCCTGCGACGATGATCGTGTAAGTGACCGTGGCTGACCCAGAGTTCAGCTTCAGTGAGTCGGCGGAACTGCCGGTCACCGTGATCCCTGCCAGCGACGGCTCGGCGATGATAAAGCGACCATTCGGGCCGATGGTGTAAGTCGCCGTCCCGGCACTGAATAGCGCCAATGGGTTCGTGGCGTTGCCGATGACGAGCGTTTGCCCGGCGGTCGTGTTCTGATTCCAAATCGCCAGGAACTTGATTTTGGCGAATGCCAAGCCGACGCCGAATGCATCGACGAGCGAGCTATTGGAGAAGTTCAGCGTCTCGGTTGTGCTGGCTAGACTGCGCGTGCTCGCCCAACCGATATTGCACTGATTGAGCGCCGTGCCGTTGTCGAGAGTCAACGACATAATTTCGTTGAGCGGATCGCTCGGCGTATTGGCGAGCGTGCCGCCAGCCGCCGTATGCGTCCAGGTAATCGCCAAGCCGGCCGTGAGCTGCAGGTTGTACGTGACACTCATTTGCGGCGTCTCCTATCAGCTTGATGCGGTGTAGGTCGGCACGCCGCTAAACTGCAGCGTCACGTTGGCGGTATAGAGGCCATTGACCTCGCCTGTGGCGTCAAACTCGGTCATAAATCCAGAGCACTGGAACGTCGCAGGATTCGTTTTGCCGGTCGGAATCGGGAACGTGACCGTGACAGTTTCTGCGGCTTGGTCAATCGGCGGCGTCTTGTCGGGGTCCCAGATGATGGCGCACTTGAGCTGCCCCGCCTTTTTGATTTGCGACGGGATCATAGTTTCCCATCCGGAAGTCGACGCCATGTTCGTGGTGTCGAGCGGATCGCGACTGCGGCCAGAGAAGTTGACCGAGGTGATGTAAGCCAGATACCCAGTCTGGAAGGTAACTGACGTTCCGTATGCGGCTAAACCGGCTGCCATCGCTTATCCTCACACAAAAGTGGGTGAACTCTCTTCAACCATCATCCGCAGCTCAACGCGGCGGCCGTACATATTCAATTCACGCAGATCCGGCGCAATCTCGGGCGGCACGTCGACGACTTTGGCGAAGCATGAACGGACGACCTGATCGCCCATCAGGCCTGCCTTGCCGCCTAGGCATGGGAATCCGTTCGTGACGTTGGCGATCGCGTTGGCCAGTCCCTTGGCGTCGGCGGGCGTGGACGCCCAGCAATCCACTGTTAGCGTCACGCTCGAGGTGTTCGCCACGCCGCCCATAAATGCAGTTGGGTTATTTCCGGCGTTCATCACGACGGCGCTCGGGCCGGTCTGGATGTCGCTTTCCTCAAGGAAGTCGGCGCGGATGCGGTAAGCCGCGCCGCTGCCCGCCAAGTCAGTGACGCCCGGCTTGGTCTTGAGGTAGGCAATGAGTCCAGCTTCGATGCTCATAGCGCTTTCGCCGCAGCCTCGATTTCCTGCTTGAATCCGTCGCGCACGGTTTGCTCGGTCTGCGATTGCAACGAACCCCAGGCACCAAGAATGAACCGGCGACCGGGAATCTGCTTGCGGGCGTTGCCGAGCTTGCGACTGCCCTGCCTGTGTCCCAACTCGACGAACGGCGTGTAGAACTGGTCGCCCTTGAAATCGCCGGAAGACGTGGTAATCACGATGCGCACCCGACCTTGGCGTCCCGCGACCTTTTTGATTCGCAAGGCACGTTTCATGGCGCCCGTCTTCACCGGGGCGTCCGCCTGGGCGCGCGACAAGACCGGCGCGGCCGCAGCGCGGAGCACTTTGACCGCAATCGGCTTGATTGCCGCGCCGAGCGCTTCGATCTTACGGACTAGTTCCGCATCGCCAGACAGGTCGACCGTGAAGGACGCCATCAGCTCGCCCCCTGCACTTCGGTGACGTAGAG
>DASVCM010000432.1:0-3175 GCA_036381635.1 Lacipirellula sp. | reverse complement strand
GAGCCTGAGCATCCGCGCATACGCCGAGGAGGAAAAGGGCTGGAAAGAGCGATCCAAGAAGGAACGAGCGATATTGTATTTTCATGGCATCAAGCACCTTTACTCGAAGACAGCCCCGTGTTTGAGCGGCACAGCCGCGTGTTTGAGCGGCAAAGAATAATGCGATTCTCCCCCACCGCATCCTATAACAGCCAAGCGATCGAAGAGCAACCGGCTGGCGGCTGAAGACTTGAGAGCGACCGCGCAGGCGGGCGGCACGAGGATCTCAGGCGTCGGGGATTTTCGTCCAAGCCGAGCACCAGCCCTTCGAGGACACGAGCTTGCCCGGAAACAGATTGCAGGGCCGCCAGGCGGCGCCGGCGTCCCCCTGGAGCTGGACGCAGACGGCGCAATGCTGGCCTTCGGTATAGCGCACGGCCATCGGATTCGACTTGTCGACTTTCGTGGCGTCTTCGACGTAGTAAAGCGCCTTGGCCAGGGGGTCGTCGGAAGTCACGTGCGGCAGGTCATCCTTGGCCTGGGCGGCTCCCTCGATGACGACGTAGGCGACAGGAAAAGCGATGGCGGCGTTACGCAGAAAGACGCGTCGATTAAGTCTGCTCCGGTGCATGCGTCGGCTCCTCGTGAGTTCGTGGAGGACGTATCGTAAACGCGAGTTCGCTGAATTTGCGCTGAATTTTACTGGAGGCGGCGCCCGAGAGTCGGCGAGATCCGGCCGGGCTAAATACGAACTCGGGATGTTTGCGTGCTGCCCGTCGATGACGCTGCGCGCCACCTGGTCGAGCACTACGGGCCGGTCCTCGCCGTTCTTGACGTTCAGGCGGGATGATGGGTCGACAGTGGTCAACCGTACGAAACAAAAGAGCCTTCGGCACGGGCCGAGGGCTCTTACTCAAACAGCAGGGTCGCTTAGCGGCTGACCTGGATGCTACTTCCAGCACCAAGGCCGCCAAAGCCCTCACGGCTGCGGTCGGCCGAGGGACCGGCCGAGACCACCTTGACCCAGAGCGCATCCTTGTCCTTGAAGTACGAGGTGTCGCGGGCCTTACGCAGCGCATCCAGGCTGTTCTGCCGGGTACCCGAGGCTGCGGTCGTGAATCCAGGCAGCTCGAAGATGACCCAGGAGCCTTTGTCCAGCTCCCTGAGGCTGAGGGACACTTCCGGCCGTTCGGTGGTCACCTTGATCTCGGTGCCGGCTCGTACGTTGGTTTGAGTTACGGTGAAGTCCTTGCCGTTGCGGCTGAGAACGACGGGGGGCTGAGCAGCTGCCCCTGGACCGCCGCCAAGTCCGCCACCGAATGCGACACGCCGAGCGGGAGCTCCGCCGGGACCAGCCGCTGGGCCCGGACCAGCCGCTCCGGCTCTCGCGGGAGCAGCGCCGGGACCGCCGGGACGCCCAGGACCGCCGGCACCCGCGCCAGGGCCGGCCGCTCTGCCAGGACCACCGGGTCCGCCGGGACCGGCACCGGGACCGCGGCCGCGAGCGCCGCCGCCTAAACCGCCGCCCGGGCCGCCGACATTCAGGCGCCCGACATCGCCCTTGCACACCGCGGCGTTCCAGGCGGGCTTGATCTCACAGTCCTCTGCGTCGGCTGCGATGCTGTCGTTGACGCCGTCGTTGATGAGAATGTAGGAATTGGGGATACCGCCGACCGAGCCGTCCTTGTCGTGGATCACCGCGGTCTTATAGGCCGTACTGCGAAAATTATCGCTGCCCCACTTAGGCTCCATCTGGGGGAAATACACCGGCTTGGCGTTGACGAATTTCGCGCCCTCGATGGCGTTTTCGGTGCTGACCCCGAAGCTCGTATACAGCAGGTAAGAGATCGCTCCCGTCTTGCGAGTGCCGTTGTCCTCGTAATTGACGAAGGTGTCGTTCACCACGTCATGACGGTAGTCGTAGTACTCGTAGCCGCGGATCGGGTAATCCGGCATTTCGGGTTTCGGCAAGCTGCGGCCGTAGGCCTTTTCCTCCTTGGTTCTGGGGTTACCGATGTTGTCGGTTTCGCCCACGAACAGCGAGTCGATGACCTTTGACGTAAAGTCGTAACGACCGAACTCGCCAGACGCGTGCGTAAAGCCGATAGCGTTGTCGGCCAGCTTCACGTTCTTGAACAGGTGCCGCTCACCGCGGCCCCAGATGCCGCCATTGCGGTTCTTGTAGGCGGTCAGATCCTCGAAGACCGATATCAGCGCCTTGCTATCCGCGTCAGCGGGATTCTCATGGGCGGTATGCGAGCTGCCGGTAACACTGAAAGTGTCATCGGGCGCCTTGTTCCGGTCGAACATGAACGCGTCGAAGTTGGAGTGAGCGACGTTGCCCTTGAACTCCCCGAGAGGAGTTCGACGTGGCCAGGTTGCCGCGCTGGCGTCCGTGCCTTCGAACGCGCCCGTCGGGTGCTCCGGCAATGACATCCAGAAGCCCGTCGCTTCGGCCCCCGCGGCCACGTTGTCCACGTAGATGTTGTTCGGATTGGTGATCCAGAAAGTCGCGGCGGTGTTGTCGGACGGAATCAGGACGTCCTTGGCGCTCTGGCCATTGGATCCCGTCCGCGGCTCTCCAGATGCCGCGAGGTTCGTCGGCACGCACGGCTTGTCCGGGTGACACTTGGTCAAGATCCCGAGGTTGTGAACAAACTGATTATCGTGCTCGATGCCGTCTTCGAGGAAGAAGCAGTGACCGATGTTGTTGTAGGTGACATTGTTTTCGACGCGCACGAAGTTCGTGCCGTGCACCGTCACGCAGCGGCTGTAGGTGTCGTGAATCGCGGAGTTCTCGACGTACTGCCCTTTCGCGTCGCCGACGAGATGCCAGTGGATCGGATACCGGGCCAGGTGCATGTTCTGACCCATGCGATTGAGCTCGACGCCCTCGACGAACATCTTGCTCGCGCCCATCGCCATGATGTGGCCGCCAAAGAGCGTCGCCTCCGCGTCGGGCGACGCCTGGATCAGGATATTGCGCGACAGCATGCCGACTTCGCCCCGTTCATCCACGTTGAACGTGATCTTGCCGAAGTGCATGTAATCCAGCTTCTTGTCGAGCGTGATCGTGTTGCCGCGGATGGATGCAATCGTGCGCCGCTCGGCCTGATGCGCATCGAAGTCCGTCGACGCGAGGACGATCACGTCGCCGGCCCGCCAGCCCGCGGCGTTGAGCACGTCGATCGAGGTG
>DASVCM010000431.1:0-2226 GCA_036381635.1 Lacipirellula sp. | reverse complement strand
GGCCCGGCTATATAGCCCGGCCATCCTGGCCGGGCGCGGATTACTCCGGCAGCACGATGTCGGCTGAAATGAAATAGTGGTCGCTCGGGTAGCGCCCATCGCGGCCGTCGCGGATGATGTCGGCCGCGCGCGTTTCGATCTCGCCGCGGGTGAAGATCCAATCGATCTTTCGTCCGCGGCCTTTCATCTTCCGCTCTTTGCCGAGAAAGCCGTGGTAGGTGAACCCGGGGTCGCCTGGGCCGTGCATGGCTTCGTACGTGTCGTGCAGTCCGGCGGCCTTGAGTACGGCAATCGCCGGATGCCCTTCGTAGGCGTTCATGTCGCCGACCAGTATCTGCGGCACGCCGGATTCATCCATCGCCGCCATTCCTTCGGCGAGCCGCCGGGCCTGCTCCTCGCGCGCGACCTGCCCCACATGATCGAGATGCGCGTTCCACACGCGCAGCTCGCGGCCCGTGTCTCGCTCGCGGAGATGAACCCAATTCGTGAAGCGGACGCCCTTGCTGTCCCACGACTTCGAGCCGGCGACATGGGGCGTTTCCGAGAGCCAAAAGCCGCCCGCGGAGATCAGCTCATACCGATCGCGAGAATACATGATGGCGTTGATCGGCGTAAATTCGGCGCCCGGGTTCGACAGTCCGTAGCTGTCATACTCCGGAAGCCGATCTTTAAGATACGTCAGTTGTTCCAGCCAGCATTCCTGCAGACAGATGACATCGCCGCGATGCGCCGCGATGACGTCGGCGCACAGATCGCGGCGATGCTCCCAGCCATTCCCCTCGGCCGCGTCCGCCTCGAGCGGCACGCGGATATTGCAGGAGAGGATTCGGTGCGGCTCTTGACCGCTGGCGCCAATGGCTCGACTGGGAGAGAACGCGGAGCAGGATACGGCGGCGATAATTGCAAGCAGCGCGCGGCGACGAATCTGGCAGGCAGGCATGGCGGGTCGTTGGCGGGGGGGTAGGAATTCAAACGTAGCAGAGCGTTTCAGTCTAATAAGGCCAGCGCCGCACGACCACCCTGTGTAGGCGTCTCGCTCCGCGAGATGCTATCCTCTCGCGGAGCGAGAGAACGACAAAAGTGACTCAAGTACGCCAATCTGGGAGAACCTACGCATGACCATGGAATACCGGCAACTCGGCGGCTCCGGCCTGATGGTTCCCGCCCTCACCCTAGGCACCGGCACGTTCGGCGGCGGCACCGAGCTGTTCAAATCGTGGGGGTCCACCGACGTCGCCGAGGCGACGCGGCTGGTGGACGTCTGCCTGGAAGCAGGACTCAATATGTTCGACTCGGCGGACAACTATTCGAAAGGCATGGCCGAGCAGATTCTTGGCGAAGCCATTAAAGGCCGTCGCGACGACGTGCTTATTTCCACCAAAGCCACGTTCCGCGTCGGCAAAGGCCCGAACGACGTGGGTTCGTCGCGGCATCATATCACGCGCGCCGTAGAGGCCGCGCTGCGTCGACTGCAAACGGATTACATCGATCTGTTCCAACTCCACGGATTCGATGCCAAGACGCCCGTCGAGGAAGCCGTCAACACGCTCGACGGCCTGGTGCGCGCGGGGAAGATTCGATACATCGGCTGTTCCAACTTCTCCGGTTGGCATCTGATGAAATCGCTCGCCTACTCCGACCGGCATGGTCTGTCGCGGTATGTCGCCCACCAGGCCTACTACTCGCTCGTCGGTCGCGATTATGAGTGGGAGCTGATGCCGCTGGCGCTCGATCAGCGGGTCGGCACAGTCGTGTGGAGCCCGCTCGGCTGGGGCCGGCTTACCGGCAAGATTCGCCGCGGCCAGCCGCTGCCGGAAAGCAGCCGACTCCATCAGAACCGCGCGAACTACGATGTTGGCCCGCCGGTCAGCGAAGAACATCTCTACAACGTGGTCGATACGCTGGAGGCCGTGGCCGCCGAGACCGGCAAGACGGTCCCGCAGATTGCCCTGAACTGGCTCCTGCAGCGGCCGAGCGTTTCGACCGTCATCATCGGCGCCCGCAATGAAGAGCAGCTTCGGCAGAACCTCGGCGCCGTGGGGTGGAATCTGACGCCGGAGCAAGTGGCTCGACTCGACGCCGTCAGCGCCGTCGCCCCGGCCTACCCTTACTGGCATCAGCGGAACTTCAAGGAGCGGAACCCATTCCCGGTGTAAGTAAAGTAATAAGCTCGCGCTGCGAGCCGCGCTTTCCTAGCCCATGCGGGCGAGGGCGTCCCGTACGGCA
>DASVCM010000430.1:0-2024 GCA_036381635.1 Lacipirellula sp. | reverse complement strand
CTTCGACAATCTCACCATGCGCACATTGCGGAGTGATCACATGTCGCCCACGCCTCAAGTTGACGTCGTCATCCTGACTCGCCATTGGGAACGGCTGCATCCGGCCGTCGAGGACGGCCTACGCGCTCAGAGCGGCGTGGAGATGGTCGTCCATCGAATTGTCGGCGCCGAACGCCTGGACGACCTCAGCCGATACGAGACAATTGCCCGGGCTCGCAACGAAGGGCGCCTACGCGGGGCCGCGCCCTGGCTCATGTTCTTGGACGACGATGTTGTGCTGGAACCTAATTGCGCTGCCGTCCTCGTCAGTGAGTTGATGCGGCGCCCCGCCTTTGGCGCCCTGGCCGCGGACTATTTGGGGGAGCACCGCGCGGGGGATATCTCGTCCCATGTTTCGATGGGCGCGACGCTCTTCCGCCGCGAGGCGCTGCGACAAGTTTCGTTCCGATGGGACGAGGACCGCTGTGAGTGTCAGTGCTGCTGCGACGACCTAAGATGCCGGCGGTGGGGCATCGACTACTGCCCGGCGGCGAGAGCATGGCATCTCCCCAAGTCCGAAGACGGCGGATATCTCCACGGACGACAGGCGCCCATGGCCGCTTGTTGCGGGGGCCGGTGCGGCCGCCAAGCTGCTCCTCCGAGCGTTTGCCTGGTGGTTTGTTTTCTCGGACCGCTGCCTGGATGGATCCACTATTACCTTCAAAGTTGCGCTTTCAATCCATCGATTCATTTCCTTATTCTCACCGACCAGACCAATTTTCCCCCGGCGGCGCCTAATGTGCGGGTAGAGAGAATCAGCGCCGCGCAGCTCGAAAGCCTTGCGACCGCAAAGCTCGGCTTCCCGATTCGCCTAAGCCACGGGCGAAAGCTCTGCGATTTCAAGCCTGTCTACGGCCACTTGTTTGAAGAGTTTTTGACTCCGTATGCGTACTGGGGTTACACGGACCTGGACGTAATCTACGGTGATTTGCGCCGACACCTCAACGAAGCGCGACTGCAACGGTTCGACGTTTTCACGGCCCGAAGCGAGTTTCTGGTCGGGCATTTCACTCTCTTTCGCAATGTGCCGGAGATGACAATGCTCTACCGGCAGAGCCGGAACCTGCGACAAACGCTTGAAGCATCTTGCGTATTGAGCTTCGACGAGTGCGGCCAGCAGTGGCGCCAACGAATGGAAGGATTGCCGCTCACCAACGACGCTTCATGCGATAGCATGACGCATATTGTTCAGCGGCTGGCGGCATGCGGCGCTCTCTCCGCCGGCTTTACTCCGGCCGTCTTAGAGTGGCCCGAACTGCCGGAAATTGGCTGGCGACTGCGGTGGCAATCCGGTCGACTATCGCTCGTCGGCCAAAATCGCGAGGCGATGTACGCTCATTTTCATGGATTCAAGGACAATCCGGGATTCCGCCAACCGCCGCCCTATCGCGACGGCGCGTTCGAAATAACGCCCGACGGAATTGAGCCGGCTGCAACGTTTATCCCCGCCGTGCGAAATTTCGGTTCATTTAGTGCCAGCCCTGGGGTCAATGAACGACACGAACCCCTGCTGGCACGACCGATGGCGCTAATTAAGTGATGGGTTGAAGATCGGAGGCTCACCCATCCGTTGACAGTGACGCATCAATATCTATGGTTCCTGCCACTGCAGGCCTGATTCGGCGAGCTTCGTCTGAATCTTCGCTAAATGCCAAACGGCCAGCCCGCCGTCCGATTGGCCGACCGCGAGACGATCGCCCGTTGAATCCCACGCCAACGACCAGACGTTGCCGGATTCCGGACGGAAAGTAAAGGCCTGGCGGCGCGTCGGTAAATGCCAAATGGAGACGGCGTCCGCTTGGACGAGCGCGGCAACCCACTTTCCATCGACGCTCACGGCCATGTGCGGCGCGTTGAACGTCCGCGGCGAGCCAATCGAGTCGACGCGGCGGTCAGCAGCGACGTCCCAGATCTCTAGCCGGCCCGATTTGGATACGTACGCGATCGAGCGGTCGTCGGGCAGGAAGCTCACCCCGTGCCAGCCC
>DASVCM010000429.1:0-3793 GCA_036381635.1 Lacipirellula sp. | reverse complement strand
GTCCATCTGACATGGCAGGATGCGGCTCTGGTTGGGCTCGTTATGTGGATGTGGACGCTTCCAGTGGACATGATGCCGCGCGTCGCCGTCGTTTTGGCGTTCACTCTTCCCTACAGCGGCTATATGGCGGTCGCGCTTTGGGAAATCAAGCAGCTCTGGAGCCTGTGCGGTGCGGCGGCGCTGGGGTTTGCGCTGTTGCTAACGACAGGCGGGCCGGCGTGGCAAACGGTCGCTGTGGCCGCGGGACTATGCGTTTATTGTGACTGGGCGTTCCACCGAGCGCTGCGGCAATTCCCTTGGGAAGGTGCGCAACGGTGGTTCCATC
The DNA here is from genome assembly GCA_036381635.1 of Lacipirellula sp. Lineage (GTDB taxonomy): Bacteria > Planctomycetota > Planctomycetia > Pirellulales > Lacipirellulaceae > Lacipirellula. Next base: position 3,468 of record DASVCM010000429.1, on the reverse strand, counting down.
GCGACTTGCTGCCTGACGTGCCGTACTACTGGCCGCGATTGCGCGACGCCGGCGTGGTCGCGAACGAACCTGTGATCCCGTGGCGATTGACCGGGGCGCTGAGCGTGCTGGGCGGCTTAGCGGCGGCGACGGTGGCTGATCTCTGCATGCTTAGTCCGAAGGTGCAGCAAGATCCTGAAGAGTTCGAGAGCCTAACGTGGATGGTTACAGCCGCCGTATGCTTCTTCTTGGCCCTAGGTAGGTGCGCGTTCTACGCAACCGGTCACTCTTCTCCGCTGGGGTTGTGGGCGCGGGTGCGGTCGGGGCGATGGATTATTCCAAGGCACGATTACGTGTACCTGGCGCCTCTGGCAACGCTGGCCATCGGCGCCGCGCTGCCATGGGCGTTATTTGGGCTGGGCGTTACGGCGCCGCTGACGGCGTTCGTTACCGTCGCCGGCGCGATGCTGATCGCGCTCGGGGCGCCGCCCACGTTTGCCGAGTGGTCGCTCACCGGGGATTACCGCTTGGAGGTTCGGCGGCAGGGGTTGCGGAAGGAGTGGGTTCAGGCAGGATAGCCGGTTAGTATAAGGGGCGCCGGGGCCGGGACGGCTCGGCTCGCTTACGTTTTTGTTGATTGAAACTGCGGCTTGGAAATGGGAGTCGTTGGTATGAAACGGCTTGTGATGGCTGGCGGCGTGCTTGGCTTGCTGATGCTGATGAACGTTTCCCAGGCGCAAGAGCCGCCCGAGATGCCGAAGCCGGTGAAGGAGCATGCGCTGCTCGCCCAGTTCGCGGGCGAGTGGAAGATGCGGGCCGAGACGATTCCGGCGCCGGGCGAGGAGCCGATCGTGTGCGAAGGGAAGGAGACGGCGCGGCTGCTTGGCGGGTTCTTCCTCGTGGCCGAGGGCGAGGGGGACATGATGGGGGAGCCGATGTCGAGCATCCTCACGATCGGCTACGACCCTGAGAAGAAGAAGTATGTCGGCACGTTCGTCTGCTCCGCGGGCGCCGAGCTGTGGCAGTACGACGGCCAGATGGACTCAAGCGGCAAGAAGCTCACGCTGAGCACCGAGGGACCGTCGATGATGGATCCGTCGAAGCGGATGAAGTACCGCGAGAGCTTGGAGCTCAAGGACAAGGATCACAAGGTGTTCACGTCCGAGATGGAGGTTGCGCCCGGGAAGTGGCAGCCGATTGTGCGAATGACGTACGAGCGGGTGAAGTAGGCGGGGGGGCGCGGCGATGGTTCTTTTGGCCCCGGTCAGTGAAGGATATTGTCTCAGCCGCAACGCGGCGGCAGCCAATAGCCAGGGGCGTGAGCCCGTGGGGCGCAGAATGTTTTAACCGTAAGCCCCAACGGGGCGGCAGTAACATAGGCAAGTGCACTGCCGCCCCCGTTGGGGCTTACGGTCGATAAACGCGCTCGGACCAGGGGCTTACGCCCCTGACTATTGACTTACGCCCCGTTGGGGCTGCATGCAGTTGCATTGACCGGGGGCTAAGTGTTTGTGGCGGGGGCGGGGAGGAAAATGCGACATTTTTATCGGCGCTGGTTACAATGACGACCGCGTAGTTGGACCTTCTTTTCTGGTGATGGGTGTGAGCCGAGGCCCTTCGCGGGGCCAACTTGTCTAGCGGCGGAAGCTCTAATCTTCTGGCCCGCTTCGTAAATCGCTGCGAACAATGAAGCCTTCGTTCAATTGCCGTTTCACGCGACGCGGACGCGTGCGCATGCGCTCTTGCTCGGTTAAATCCGAGAGCCGTGAAGCCGCGTTCACGCTAGTCGAGTTGCTCGTCGTCAGTGCGATCATTGGCATCCTGACGGCGCTGTTGATGCCGGCGGTGCAGGCGGCGCGGGAGGCGGCGCGGCAGACCGAGTGCCGGAATCATTTGAAGCAGATCGGCGTGAGCTTTCAGAACTTTGAGTCGGCGCGGGGATTTCTGCCGGGGCACGGCGGCGAGCGCGAGCCGCGGGGCGTCAACTTCGGCGCACAGCGCCTGGCGCGTACGCAGGGAATGAAGGTGACCGGCAACTGGGTGCTTCAAACGCTCGCATTCATGGAGCAGAGCCTGGTGGGAGAGGTGCTGATTCGCGCCGCCCAGGGGAAGGCGACGCCGGCGGAACTGCGCAGCGCAGTCGTCGTGCCCGTGGCGACGCTCTACTGCCCGTCGCGGCGGGAGGCGCTGGCCTACCCGCTGGTGAAGTCGCAACTGGCGGCGTTCGGGCCGCTGGGAGCGCGGACCGACTACGCGATCAACGGCGGCAGCTCAACCGCGGCGGGGAGCAATGGCCAGAACGGCGGCGGGTTTAACTTCGTCCTGGAGTATGACGGCGTCTGGGCGGTCGGGCTGAGGACCGAGCTCAAGCAAATCATCGACGGCGCGAGCAACACGTATCTGGTCGGCGAGAAGGCCATGGACGTGCTCGATTACACGACCGGCGAAGACGAGGGCGACCGGGCGCCGATCGCGGGACTGAAAGATAACTTCGGGGCGGCCAATTCCTACGTGCGGTTCGCGGCCAGTCCGCCGGCGCAAGATGTCATCAACACTTGCCAAAGTTGCCATAACTTCGGCAGCGCTCATCCGACGACGTGGAACGTGGCGATGACCGACGGCTCGGTGCACGCGGTGAGCTATAGCCTGGACGTGCAGGTGCACCGCATCCTGGCTTCGATCGACGGGCAGGAAGTGGCGAACTGGCCGGAGTAAGTAATTCCCCGAAGGAAAGCGCGCGGGCAGCGAGCTTATTCGGTCGCTTGCGGAAGACCTGGCAGGCCGGTGAGGCCGGGAATCAAGTTCTGCAGGACCACTGCGCCCTTGCTCGGCTCGCTTGCCGGCCGTGAGAAATGATCGCGAAGGTCGACGTGGAGCTGCACGCAGTCCATGTAGAGGCCGCGAACGGCGGCGTCTTCTTCGAGCATGGCCGACAGCCGCGAGACGCCGGCGTCGTCGAGCTGATCGTCGAGCAGGGCCCAGATCAGGGTTTCAGCTTCGGCTAAGGGGGCGTCCGCGGGACGCGAGCGTTCGTTGCGGCTCATCGGGTACTCCTGCCCGGGGGCGAGGCTTCTATAGCAAGGCTATCACTAGTTTTCGGCAAAATGATCGAGCAAATGGGATGCCCATCTACAAAAAAGACGCAAGTCGGGCAAGGTTGGTTCGAGCGTTTCGCGGCGTGGCGGCGGGTCTTCGCGGAATTTGCGGGACGTGGCATGTTTAGAGCGATTTGACCTCAGGCGCCGTGTCATCCCGAGCGCCGGGGCTTTGCCCAAAAAGTCTGTGGGAGCGGTCTCTGACCGCGATTACGTTTCGCCATTTCGCAACATCTTGTATGGAGCGCGAAATCGGCGTCGGAGACGCCTCCCACAATCGTCTTCGCTCCGCTCAGAATGACGGCCTTGGCGGTATGACTGAGAGGACGGTCCTAGCCCGTCAGAGCGAGATGATCGTCGCTTCCAGCGACTGCAACTCGACGATCGCCAGCGA
>DASVCM010000428.1:0-4192 GCA_036381635.1 Lacipirellula sp. | reverse complement strand
CTCTGCGAGCCGCTCGTTACCGAAGACTACGTCGTGCAGTCGATGCCCGACGTCAGTCCCACGAAGTGGCACCTGGCTCATACAAGCTGGTTCTTCGAGACGTTTCTCCTGGCGCGCTACGCCGCCGGCTATCAGCCCTTCAATCGCGACTTCGCGTATCTATTCAACTCCTACTATGTCGCCGTCGGCGATCGCCACTGCCGGCAGAATCGCGGGTTGCTAAGCCGGCCGACCGTGGAGGAAGTGTACGAGTATCGCCGCCATGTCGACCGGTACATGAGCGAGTGGCTGAGGGCCTTGAGCGATGATCCGCCGCTGCAGCACGAGATCGCTCCGCTGGTGGAGCTTGGGCTGCATCACGAGCAGCAACACCAGGAGTTGTTGCTCACCGACATAAAGCACGTGTTCTGGGTCAACCCGCTGCGGCCCGCCTACCGCAAGTCGCCTGAGCCATCGCCGCAATCGCCGTCGCCCATGCGGTGGATCAACTTTCCGGAAGGGCTGCATTGGATCGGCCACGAGGGCGAAAGTTTCTGCTACGACAACGAAACGCCCCGGCACCGGACGTTTGTCGAGTCGTTTCAACTTGGCTCGCGGCTGGTTACTAACGGCGAGTATCAGAAGTTCATCGCCGACGGCGGTTATCGGGAGCCCCGCCTGTGGCTGTCCATCGGCTGGGCCGCGGTTCAAGAGCAGCGGTGGCAGGCGCCGCTGTACTGGATCGAGCGGGACGGCCAGTGGCTGCACCATACCTTGGGCGGCCTGCGGCCGGCGGCCGACGACGAGCCGGTGTGCCACCTCAGTTATTTCGAAGCCGACGCGTTCGCCCGCTGGGCCGGCGCTCGGTTGCCGACGGAGGCGGAATGGGAAGTGGCGTGCGCCAGCTTGCCCATAGCTGGCAACCTTGTTGAGTCACAAGCGTTTCATCCAGCTCCGGCCGTCGGCGACGCGCCACTGGCTCAGATGTTCGGCGACGTGTGGGAGTGGACGGCCAGCCAGTACACGCCCTATCCGGGCTTCAAGCCGGCCGAGGGCGCCATCGGCGAGTACAACGGCAAATTCATGTGCAACCAGTTCGTGTTGCGCGGCGGCTCGTGCGCCACGTCGGCCAGCCACATCCGCGCGACCTATCGCAACTTCTTTCCGCCCGACGCGCGTTGGCAGTTTGCCGGGCTTCGCCTGGCCAGGGATTCATGAGCACCACGATCAGCGGCAACTCGACCACCTTCTCCCCGGCCTGCGTGCGCAGCGAAGCCGCCGAGCGCTCTTCGTTCGTCGAAGACCTGCTGCGCGGACTTAGCCAGACTTCCAAGCGAATCGACTGCAAGTATTTCTACGACAAACGCGGCTCGGAGCTGTTCGATCAGATCTGCGAGCTGCCGGAGTACTACCCGACGCGACCGGAGCTGTCGATCATGCGCCGCGACGGCGAGGAAATGGCGGCGGCCATCGGCGAGCGCTGCCTGCTGGTCGAGTATGGCAGCGGCAGCAGCCTGAAGACGCGGCTTCTGCTGAATCGTCTTCAGGCGCCTGCCGGCTACGTGCCGATCGACATCTCGCGGCAACACTTGCTCGCCGCGAGCGGCCGCATTCGCACGGAGTATCCGTCGCTATCGGTCGTGCCGCTTTGCGCCGATTACACGCGGAGCGTCACACTGCCGCGCCTGCCGGGAGCGGAGCGCACGGTCGCCTTCTTTCCCGGATCGACGATCAGCAATTTTGAGCCTGAGGACGCCGCTGGCTTTTTGCGGAGCATCCGCACGACCTGCGGCCCGGGCGGCGGCCTGCTGATCGGCGTGGATCTCAAGAAAGATCCCGCCCTGCTGCACGCGGCGTACAACGACGCGGCGGGCGTCACGGCGCGCTTTAACCTGAACGTACTGGCACGAGCCAACCGCGAGGTCGGAGCGAACTTCGACCTCGGCGGCTTCGCCCACTATGCGTTCTACAACGCCGCCGTCGGCCGCATCGAGATGCATCTGGTGAGCCGCCGGGATCAAACCGTGTTGGTCGCCGATCGCCCGCTCCGGTTTCGCGAGGGCGAGTCGCTGCTGACTGAGTATTCCTATAAGTACACGACGCACCAGTTCGCGAACCTGGCTCGCCAAGCGGGCTACCAGGTGAAGCACGCGTGGATCGACCAGCGGCGGCTGTTCAGCGTGCAGTATCTCGCTGAGTAATCGAGGGCTTCAGAGTAAGTCGGCAAACCCATACAGGATCCGAAGCCGCAACGCGGCGACAGTGAATAGCCAGGGGCGTAAGCCCCTGGCTATGGTCGTCGTTCGCAAGGTAAGCCCCAAGGGGGCGACAGAAGGTTGGCCAGGGGACTGCCGCCCCCTTGGGGCTTACGGTCGCAATCGCCATGCGAACCAGGGGCTTACGCCCCTGGCTATTGACCTTCGCCCCGTTGGGGCTGCCGGCATGGTTCTGTGACCGCGGAGGCTTACGAGGTAAGCGAGACGCTGTTCCACTAGTAACTTGCACGAGCCCGGCCAACCGCCGAAGATTCGCTTGTGGCGAATCCGCGCCGATTGCGCGGCGGCTTTCACAAATCTTAGAACCAGATTATCGCGGGGAAGCACATGTCTTCGACGCTTACATGGATCGCGGTGGCACTGCTTCTGGGCATCGCCTTTCAAACGCGCGCCGCGGCGGATGACGCCGCTGCTCGCGCTGCCCGGTTCATCGCCGAGCATGAGCGGGAGATTCGGCCGCTGGAAATCGCCGTCAGCCGCGCCTGGTGGAAGGCCAACACCACCGGCGACGACCGCGACTTCGCCGCCAAAGAAGCGGCGCAGAACAAGCTCGACGAAGCGCTGTCGAACGATGAGCGGTTCGCCGAGCTCAAATCGCTCCAAGACGCCGACATTTCCGATCAGCTTCTGGCCCGGCAGATTGACGTTCTATATCTGCAGTACCTTGAGAAGCAGGTCCCCGAGGAGCTGCTCAAGAAGATCTCCGCCCGCTCTAACGCCATCGAAAAATCGTTCAACACCTTCCGCGCTCGCGTCGGCGACCAGGATCTGACCGACAGCGAAGTGAAGAAGGTCCTCGGCGACTCGAAGGACTCGGCTGAGCGAAAGACCGTATGGGAGGCGAGCAAACGCGTCGGGCTGGTGGTGGAAGACCATCTCAAATCGCTGGTCAAACTCCGCAACGACGTGGCGACGCGGCTGGGATTCAAGAACTACCACGCCATGCAGCTTCACCTCAGCGAGCAAGATCAGGCCGAGGTGATCAAGCTGTTCGACGAGCTCGATGAGCTCACCCGCCAGCCGTTCGAGCGGGCGAAGGCCGAGATCGACCAGCGGCTGGCCGACGATTACGACATCCCCGTGATCGAGCTGCGGCCGTGGCATTACCACGACCCGTTCTTCCAGGAAGCCCCGGCCGTGTACGATTCGAGCCTCGACGTGGCCTTCGAGCAGCTCGATAAGGAGCAGATTCCTAAGCTCTGCCAAAAGTTCTATGCGGGCATCGACCTGCCGGTGGACGACGTCCTTTCGCGCAGCGACTTGTACGAACGCCCCGGCAAAAGCCCGCACGCCTTCTGCACCGACATCGACCGCGAGGGGGACGTCCGCGTGCTGGCGAACATCGTCCCCAACGAGCAGTGGATGAGCACGATGCTCCACGAGCTGGGCCACGCCGTGTACTCCAGCAAGAACATCCCGCCGAGCATGCCGTATGTGCTGCGGAGCGACGCCCACATTCTGTGCACCGAGGGCGTGGCGATGATGTTCGAGCGGTTCTCGAAGAACGGCGACTGGCTCGAGGAGATGGGCGTCGACGTGCCGGACGTCGAGGCCTACAACGAAATCGGCAAGCGAATGCGGCGCGACCAGTTGCTGATCTTTTCCCGCTGGTGCCAGGTGATGCTGCGGTTCGAGAAGGCGCTGTACGAAGACCCCGATCAGGATCTCAACAAGCTCTGGTGGGACCTGGTCGAGAAGTACCAGGGCCAGCACCGGCCGGAGGATCGCGACGCGCCGGATTACGCCAGCAAGATCCACCTCGTCGTGGCGCCGGCGTACTACCACAACTACATGCTGGGGCAGCTCTTCGCGTGCCAGCTTCACCGCGAGATCGCCGAGGAGGTGCTGGAGGCGGAGAATGTGACCGACGCGTACTACACCGACAACGCCGCCGTCGGCAAGTTCATGCAAGAGCGCGTCTTCGCCCCCGGCCGCAG
>DASVCM010000427.1:0-7379 GCA_036381635.1 Lacipirellula sp. | reverse complement strand
GGCGACGACGACGACATGCGCTGGAGCCGCACAATCGTCGAGCGAGCGATGGAGGAGAAGAAGGCGATCCTCTCGGCCGATGCGGCGTCCGACGCCCGGTTCAATATGGCCCAGAGCATCGCCGACTTCCACATCCGCTCGCTGATCTGCGCTCCGATGATCGACTCAAACGGCGAGCCGCTGGGGGTGATTCAGATCGATACCAGCGACCAGCGCAGCCGCTTCACCGACCTCGACCTCCAGGTGCTGGCCGGCGTCGCGGGCCTCGCGGCGAACGCCATCGACAACGCCCGGCTCCATGAGCAAGTCGTGCGGCAGCAAGCCCTGCAGCGGGACCTTGAGGTCGCTCGCGAGATGCAGCAGGCGCTGCTGCCAAAGGCAGCCCCCGACGTTCGCGGCTACCACTTCTTCCAGCACTACCAGGCGGCCTACGAAGTCGGCGGCGATTACTACGATTACGTACTGCTGCCGGAAGACCGATTTGCCGCGGTGGTTGGCGACGTCGCCGGCAAGGGCGTGTCGGCCGCCATCCTGATGGCCAAGCTCTCCAGCGACGTGCGGTTCTGGCTCGCCCGCGAACCCGACCCGGCGAAGGCGATGGCCAAGATCAACGCCGCCTTTTCTCGCCACGGCTGGGATGACCGGTTCGTCACGATGGTCGTCGCCGTGGTCGATCCGCAGGCATGCGAGCTGACGCTGGTGAACGCCGGCCACATGCCGCCGCTCTTGCGAACGGCCGACGGCGAAGTCGCGGAGATTGGCGGCGAGGAAGCCGGCCTGCCGCTGGGCGTGATGGACGACTACCAGTACGAAGCCCACCGCCGCGAATTTCTCGCCGGCGACTTGCTCACCATCTTCACCGACGGCTTCAGCGAGGCGATGAACTCACGCCGCGAACTGTTTGGCATCCCGCGCCTGGTGGAGCTTTGCTCGGATAAGGACACGAAGTCCAAAGACCTCGGACCGTGTATCCTCTCCAGCGTCCGCAAGTTCGTCGGCGACTACCCGCAGAGCGACGACATGTGCCTCGTCTGCTTCGGCCGGGAGTAGCCAGCGGGGCTACGCCTTGCAGCCCCGGTCTCTGCCCGCGGGTAGCGTAACAAAAGGCTACGCACTGGATGTGGTAAGCGACCCCCGGGCGAAGCCCGGGGCTGCAGTTATTGCTCAATGCCTACCACTTCACCTGCAGCAGGTTCTCGATCCGCTCCACGCCGTCCACGCGGCGGATGACCTCTTGGGCCATCTGCTTGTGGAAGAACGACCGCACGGCGCCCTTGAGGCGAACGACCCCTGCGGACTCTTCAACACGGACATCGTGCCCGGCGATGTACGGGCTGCGGCTGAGGGCGCCATGGACTTCGTCGAGCAGCGCAGGCCGAGGGGCCAGAGCGGTGGCTTCCATCTTCCATTCCTAGATCGGGGAGACACTGGCGGGTTTGCTTCAGGAGGGGACCGTCGCCGCCGCAGGGCGCACCCTAGCGGCCGCTTCAGTCTGTGGAAATATCGGTTGCGAATTGCAATCGATTTGAAGCCCCCGCCGCGCTAAGCGAGGAAATTTCCGGAAGAGTTGCCGGTTGTGCCGGCCGTAGCGACTGGATGCTAGCGGTCTGCCGCAAGCCGTGGTTTATCCCTGCAACCAGGCCGGCAATTCCCCGGCTTTCGGCAGATGGATCACCGTCGCCCAGGTGATCGCCGGCAGTTTACGAACGGCCTCCAGGGCCGCCGCCGGCGGCTCGGCGTCGAGATTCAAAATGCCGACCGCCTCGGCGCCGGGAGCGTCTCCGGCCCGGCCCACGGCCATCTGGCCGATGTTCACATTGTGCTGGCCAAACACGGTGCCGACGCCCCCGATGATCCCCGGCACGTCCTTGTGTTTGAATACCAGTAGCCAGCCGTCCAAGAAGGCGTCCAGGCGGTAGTCGTCGAACGAGACCAGCCGCGGCATCGAGTGGCCGAACACTGTTCCGGCGATCTTGTGCTGTTCGCCGTTGGAGCCGTCGAGTTCGACGCTCATCGAAGAGCGGAAAGACCCCATGTCAGTCCGCGATTCGGTCGAGAACGCAATGCCCCGCTCTTCCAGCAGGACGCTCGCGTTGACGAGGTTCACTTCCTCTTCAAGCGCGCCTTGGAGCAATCCCGCGGAGAAGGCGGCAGTCAAGACCTTGGTATCGCGACTAGCGATCTCACCGCGGTACTGCAGACGAGCTGCCTTCAGTCCGCTCGGAATCAACCCGGCCGAAAGGCTTCCCAAGCGGAACGCGACGTCGAGATAACCGCGCAGTTGTTCCAGCGTCGCGGCGTCGAGCGACGCGATGTTCACGGCATTCTTGATCTGACCGGTCGTCAGAAAATCGACCAGCAGATTCACGGCTTCAACCGCGACCTGAGTCTGGGCTTCTTCAGTGCTCGCCCCGAGATGGGGCGTGCAGACAACCCCCGGCATGCCGAACAGCGGATGCTTCGTGCACGGCTCCTCGGCGAACACATCGAGCGCCACGCCGGCGATCTTGCCCGACTTCAGCCCTTCGACCAGAGCCGCTTCGTTGTAAATCCCGCCGCGGGCCGCGTTGATCAGTCGCACGCCCGGCTTAAGCCGCTCGAGCTGCTGCGTATCGATCATGTTCCGCGTCTCGTCGGTCAGCGGCGTGTGGACAGACAGGTAATCGACCAGCGGCAGCATTTCGTCAACGGTGTCGAACGGCTCAATGCCCAGCTCCTTGGCTTTGTCCTTCGACAGGAACGGGTCATAGCCGAGCACTCGCATCTCAAGCGCCCGGGCCCGAGCGGCCACGGCCAGTCCAATCCGCCCCAGGCCGACGACGCCGAGCGTCTTGCCGGCGACCTGCGTCCCCATGTATTTGTTGCGGTCCCAGCGGCCCTCAATGAGCCCCTGGTACGCTGGGGCAATGTTCCGCGACAGAGCCAGCATGAGCGTGATCGCATGCTCTGCCGTACTGAGCGTATTGCCCGCCGGCGTGTTCATTACCACCACGCCAGCTCGCGTCGCGGCGGCGCGATCGATGTTGTCGGTACCCACGCCCGCCCGGACGATCGCCCGCAGCCGACGATTCCCCTCGAGCGATTCCGCGGTGATCTTCACGCCGCTGCGGCAAATGGCCCCATCAAATTCGGCGAGTGCCTGCCGCAAGTCGTCGCCCTTCAGCCCCGTGCGAACTTCGTACGAGATCCCCGGCGCGGCCTCCAGCAGATCAAGGCCTTCTTGCGAGAGCGTGTCGAGAACAATGACGTTGGGCATGGCAGCAAAGTCAGCAGTGGGCAGTAGGCAGTAGGCAGTGCGCGGTAAAGCGAGCCGGGCCGGCTCGGCCCCAGCGAGTCCAGCTATTGAGAAATATTATCTTGCGTTCTTCTCACGAAACTCTCGCATGAAGTCGCGGAGCGACTCAACGCCGGCCATCGGCATCGCGTTGTAGATCGAAGCTCGGATGCCGCCGACCGAGCGGTGACCCTTCAACTCGTACAAGTCCCGCTTCTTCGCTTCAGAGACGAATTGCGTGGTCAACTCATCGCTCGGCAGTCGGAAGGTGACATTCATCAGCGACCGGTGCTCCGGCTTCGCATGGCCGGCGTAGAAACCTTCACTCTGGTCGAGCTCGTCGTACAGGAGGCGGGCCTTGTCCTGGTTGAGCTTGTGCATCGCCTCCAGTCCGCCGACGTCGTTCAGCAGCCATTCGGTGATCAGCTTGAGCACGTAGATGGCGAACGTCGGCGGCGTGTTCCACATCGAGCCGCCGGTGTTGTGGATGTCGTAATTCAAATAGCCCGGCAGCTTGGGATCGCTCCGCTTGAGCAGATCCTTGCGAATAATCACGACGGTCACTCCCGCGGGGCCGGCGTTCTTCTGAGCACAGGCGTAGATCAGCCCGTACTTGTCGATCTGCAGCGGCTTGTGGAGGAAGTCGCTCGACGCGTCGCACACCAGCGGTACGTCGGCCGCCTCTGGCTCGGTCTTGAACTGCACCCCCTGAATCGTCTCGTTTGACGTGAAGTGGACGTACGCCGCCTGCGGGTTGAGATTCAGCTCGCCGCGCGCCGGAAGCCGGCTGTAATTATCCGCCTTGCCGTCCCAGGCGACGCGCGTCTCGCCGGCCTTCTTGGCTTCCTTGAGGGCGTCGTTCCCCCACGAGCCGGTCAAGATGTAGTCGGCCGCCTGCCCCGACCCAAGCAGGTTCATCGGGACCATCGAGAACTGCAGCCGGCTGCCGCCCTGAAGAAACAAAACGGCGTAGTCGTCGGAAATAGACAGCAACTGGCGAAGATTCTTCTCCGCCGCCTCGATGATCGGAGCAAAGGCGCTGCTGCGGTGGCTGATCTCCAGAATCGACGCCCCGGCCCCCGGAAGCTCGAGCATTTCGCGCTGCACCTGCTCCAACACCGGCACCGGCAGCACCGCCGGACCGGCCGAAAAATTGTAGACCCGATGGGCCATGACTGTTCCTACTAGCAAAGCTTGGAAAGTGAGAAACGGGCCATTTTAGCCCTCGCCGCCCCGATTGGCGATGGGGCGGCCGCGCACGCGATAGTGCGCGATTTGCAGTATTTAGCCCCCGGTCACTGACCGCACGGCTAAGTGGCCACAGCGATGGACTGCCCGGCGCGCCATTGGTCTCCCTCACGCTCCACACGATGATAGAGCGTATCCCGCTCCACGGGTTCGCGGCCCGCCTCTTCGATCAGCCGGCGAATCTGCTCGACCGACAGCATTTGCGGCGTCTCTGCCCCGGCGTCGTGGTAAATCAGCTCGTGCCGCACCGTACCGTCGATGTCGTCGGCGCCGTAGGCGAGGGCGATTTGAGCGGTCCCAATGCCGAGCATGATCCAGTACGCCTTTACATGCGGCACGTTGTCGAGCATCAACCGGCTGATGGCCATCGTCCGCAGGTCCATGAGCGCGTTGGGCTTCTTGATGTGCGCAAGTCCCGTGTTATCCGGATGAAACGCCAGCGGGATGAACGTCTGGAACCCGCTGGTCTGGTCCTGCAACTCGCGGAGTCGAATGAGGTGATCGATCCGGTGGTACGCCTGCTCGATGTGGCCGTAGAGCATCGTGCAGTTCGACTTCAACTCCAGTTCATGGGCCGTGCGGTGCGTTTCGAACCAGCGGGCCGAATCGGCCTTATGCTCGCAAATCTGATTGCGAACCTCGGGATGAAAGATCTCGGCGCCGCCGCCGGGCAGGCTGCCGAGCCCCGCCTCAATCATGTCCTGGAGCACCCAGCGGATCGGTTTCTTCGTGAGCCGCGCAAACCAGTCGATCTCCACCGGCGTCCACGCCTTCAGGTGCAGATCGGGGAAATTCTCATGGAGCGTGCTGATCACGCCGCGGTACCACTCATACTTGGCCTGGTGGTGGAGCCCGCCGACGATGTGCAGCTCCGTGCAGCCGTTGTCCACAGCCTCCTGCCCGCGGGCGATCACCTGCTCCTCATTCATGAGGTAGCCCTTCGCCGAGCGCAGGTCGGCCCGGAACGCGCAGAACGTGCAGCGATAGACGCAGACGTTGGTCGGGTTCAGGTGCGTATTGATGTTGTAATAGGCCGCATTGCCGTTCTTCCGCTCGCGAACGAGATTGGCCAGCTCGCCCACCTCCGCCAGCGGCGCATCCTCGCGGTACAGCGTCAGCCCGTCGTCAAACGACAGCCGCTCGCCGGCTTCTACCTTCTCACGAATGGACTGCAAAAGTGGCGAGGAAGTTCTCAGCATGATCGCTTCGCGGGTTCTATTCAGGTCTCACGCAAAGGCGCAAAGCTCGCAAAGAAATACAGAAAGAAGAACAGGAGGGAACAGAGGCAACCGAGGGTGCGAAAGGAAGGACGATGGGCGCCAAATACTTTCCTCTCCGTTGCCTCTGTTCCCGCCCGTTTGCTCGCTTTTCTTCTTTGCGAGCTTTGCGCCTTTGCGTGAATAATGTCTTTTACGAAACCAACAGGTCGACGCCGCCTACCAATAGGACCCCCAGGCTGATCACCGCGTTCACGTTGAAGAACGCCGTGTTCACGTGGGCGAGGTCGTCCGGCCTGACCAAGGCGTGCTCGTACATGAGCAGCCCGGCCACCGCGGCGACGCCGGTCCACCAGACGGCGCCCAGCGGCGGAAAGGTGAGCGGCAGGCAGGCCAATAGCACAATTGTTGCAAAATGGCAGGCCGCCGCCAGTCGTAGGGCGCCGGCTACGCCAAACCGCACCGGCACGCTGTGGAGCCGAGCCTGCTGGTCGTACGCAAAATCCTGGCAGGCGTAGATGATGTCGAACCCGGCGACCCATGTCATCACAGCCCCGCCGAGCACCACGGCCGGCAGCAGATCGAGCGGCCGCTCCAGGACAATCTCACCGCGGATGGCAATCCAGGCCGCCACGGGCGACAGGGCCAGCGCCGCTCCCAGCCAGAAGTGGGCCAGCGACGTAAACCGCTTCGCATAGCTGTAGCCCAGCAGGAACAACAGCACCGGCGCCGACAAGTACAGCGGCAACCGGTTTGGCAAGAATAGCAGGGTGCTGGCGACGAACGCCGCGCTGCAGATGATCGCGAACGCAATTACTTGAGTCGCGCTAAGCACGCCGGCCGGCAAGTGCCGCCCCGCCGTTCGAGGATTTGCCGCATCAAGCTTACGATCTGCCAACCGATTCAACGCCATCGCCGCGCTGCGGGCAAAGACCATGCAGAGCAGGATGCCTACCAGTTCCTGCCAGCGAATCGCAAACTTTCCTGCGGCAGCCCAATTCCAATTCCAGTGAATTCCAAACGTCGAGATATAGCTATCGTGTACGAAAACGTCGACTCCCGATGCATTCTCGTAAGTTGACGCATCGTACGGGTCGAACGGCCCCGCGATTCGTTCATCCGCCTGCAGTCGCCAAGCCATTAGCGCCGCCAGTAGCGCAAAGGGCAAGGCAAAGATCGTGTGGCTGAACCGAATCAGCGACAGGAAATGGCGAACGGTCTGGAGCATCTCAGAAAGAATGGTCTCACGCAAAGGCGCAAAGCTCGCAAAGAAGAATCCAGGGGAGACTAATCAGCGCTAATCTTCGCTCATCCGGATTAGTGGAGATTAGCGAGGATTAGAATCCTTCTCATGCATTCCTTCCTTCGCGAGCTTTGCGCCTTTGCGTGAGTCATGCATTTGCCGACCCATTCGCGCCCCAGCGGTTGATCAGGGCGTTGTCGATGCCGAGCTGATCGCACATCCGCGCGACCATGAAATCGACCAGATCCCGCAGCGTCGCGACGCCGTGGTACCACCCCGGCGAGCCCGGCATCACCACGGCGCCCGCCTCGGTGCACTTCCGCATATTGTCGATATGCGGCAGCGACAGCGGCGTCTCGCGCGGCACCAGGATCAACTTCCGCCGCTCCTTAAGATG
>DASVCM010000426.1:0-4464 GCA_036381635.1 Lacipirellula sp. | reverse complement strand
GCAATTAGGGCAGTGCGACGGCTTCCAGACGACCGACATCCCCCGCGGCATGCGATAGGCGACAACGTTCAGGAAGCTGCCAATGCAGGCCCCGATGAAGCCGAGCCAGAGAGCGGAGATGAGATCGAGCACGCGGGAATTCCTTGAAATATATGTAGGCCTCTCGCTCCGCGAGAGGCGATCTTCTCGCGGAGCGAGAAGACTACACTTGGGCCCATCACAATGGGCCGTCTGTCGGGTATCTTAATGGCAGCCGTTACTCATCCCTGAGGAGATATCGACCATGACTCACTCGCATCAAAAGTTTCGCCCTGGCCGGATTGTTTTACCATTGATGGCTGCGCTTGCGATTGGCGCCCTCGGCGGACGGATGGCCGCCGCGGCGGAAGCGGCGCTGGCCCAGAATACTCCGGCCAAAAAAGCCAAGGCGAAAAATGACAAGCAGGGAGCCGGATTCGTGAAACTCTTTGAAGGCGACAAGGACAAGACCTGGGTCGGCTACAACAAGGACGCCTGGCCCGAAGGCTGGGAACTTAAGGATGGCATACTTCATCGCACCGGCAGCGGCGGCGACCTGCAGACCGTCGAGGAGTACGGCGACTTCGACCTGCGGTTCGGCTGGAAGGTGTCCGAGGGAGGCAACAGCGGCGTCATGTACCGCGTCAGCCGCGAGAAGGGGCCGGCCTACGAGACCGGGCCGGAGTATCAGATTCTGGATAACGCCCGACACCGTGACGGCGGCAGCCCGCTCACCTCGTCGGCGTCGCTCTATGCCCTGTACGCCCCTTCGAAGGATGTCGTTAAACCGGCCGGCAAGTGGAACAAGGCCCGCATCGTGGTCCGCGGCAATCGCATTCAGCATTACCTGAACGGCGAGAAGGTCGTCGACGCCGAAATCGGCAGCGACGACTGGAACAAGCGGCTCGCGGAGAGCAAGTTCGCCACCTGGCCGAAGTTTGCGAAGAACCAGCGCGGGTTCATCGTGCTGCAGGACCACGGCGACGAAGTCTGGTTCCGCAACATGCGCGTGAAGCGGCTCGACAACGCTGGCGACAGCGGAGCCGGGAAGTAACCGTGCGGCCGCCACTTGAGGATTTCCCCCCATATAGCCCCCGGCGACTCGCCGGGGGCTAAGTTTTTTTCCCTACGGTCGGACCTCCCGGCGAGCCGAATATTTCTTCTGACCGGCAAAGCTTCTCGCGCTGCGCCGGTTAAGGGGAAAGGGGGGGATCGATGGGGGGGTGTCTGCGCTCAGGGTATGGGCTGACGGCGGTCGTGCGCGAATGGGTTCGCAGCGCGGCCGTGCTGTCGCTGCTAGTGGGCTCGGCGGCGCTGGCCGCGGAGAATCCCGGCGAGGCCTCGACATCCGACGAGGCGCAAGCCGAGGCGCGCCGCTCGGTGCCGCTGGCCAAGGTCGATCCGGCCTACCGCGAGGCGGTTCGCGACGTGCTCGCTAACCCGAGCCTCTTCCGCAGGCTGCCGACCAGCGTGGTGGATTGCCACCCCGACCTGTTCACGTTCCTTGCGCAAAACCCCGAGGTGCTCGTCCAGATCTGGCGGCACCTGGGGGTCAGCCAGGTAACGCTCACGCGGATCGACGACAAGACCTATGACGTGAGCGACAGCGCCGGTACCACGGGCAAGCTGGTCGTCGTCGAGCAAACGTGCGAGCCCGGCGCCCAGAATCGGATCGTGATGTACGCCGAGGGAAAGTACGAGGGCGCGCCGTTTCAGCGACCCATCGCTGCTACGTGCGTCGTGGTGCTCACCAGCGGCTCGGTCGAGGAGACCAATGGCCGTAAGTTTGTCGCCTCGCGGCTCGACTCGTTCATCAAGCTCGACCGCATGAGCCTGGAACTGGTCGCTAAGGCCGTGCATCCGTTCGTCGGGCAGACGGCCGACCGCAACTTCACCGATACGATTTCATTCGTCTCGAATCTTTCGTATACGGCGGAGCATCGTCCCGAGGCAATTGCGAAGCTGGCCTTCCAGGTGGAGAACCTCGACCAACCCCGCCGGCAGCGACTCACCAAGCTTGCCTACGAATGTGCTGAGGCCGGACGCCAATGGCAGGCCAGCCGCGAACGGCAGGCCTCCGCGGAAGTGAGCACGCGATAGACGTTGCCGTTGGACGTATTGCAGCCCCGGCCTTCGGCCGGGGGTTGCGTTCCATCAGAAGTGGCATCGTCGAGCATGGCGCCTAACCCCCGGGCGGAGCCCGGGGCTGCAATCGGCCAGAGCGAACTGTCCAGTCTCGCTGTTGCAGGTCGCTCTCTTCTGGATGCGCCGCGTGACATTCGCGCCCCACGCCGGCCTATAGTTCCACCGGCCGACGCAATCGTTAATGGCCGCAGATCCGGCCATTTTCTTGACAGTTTTCGCGATCGCTAAGCAGGATGGCGTTAGCCTCCGGGCGGTCTGCGCGCGGTCGGCTTTTATCGAAACAGAGGCGGGGACTCCTATCGTGCCGTTTACTTTATTGCGCTCCACCGGTCGCCATGCGCGCGTTGCGCTGGCCGTTTCCATCCTCGCCGCCGGCGCCTGGTCGGCGCCGACGCGAAACGCGTCCGCGTTCGTCGCGACGCTCGGCAACGTCTCACCGGCGATTCCGCAGAACGGCATCATCAATGCCAACTTCTTCATCGGCGACACTAGCTACGGACAACTGAGCAATGGCCCTACCGCGCAGGCGCCCAATCCCACGCCAATCACGATCACCGGCGCCAACAACAATGTCTTTATCGGCGATGATGTGAACGCTACGGGCAGCGCCGCCTTCACGGGCTTTATGTTCGATCTGATCGGGCAGAATGCGCTGATCATCGGCAACAACGGTTCGGGCAGCTTATCGATGAGCGGCCTGTCGCGGGCGTCCTTCGCCAACAACATCAATATCGGAAACGTCAACGGCGCCTCCGGCCGGTTGTTTCTCAACGACCTGGGTACGGGCGTCCAAACGCAAGCCGCCATCATCGTCGGCAACAGCGGCGTCGGACTGGTGCAGGCGCTCTCCGGCAGCCGGGTGTTCGCCGAAACTTCAACCATCGGCGCCAATGCAACAGCCGACGGCACCGTCACCGTGTCGGGCAATGAAACCACCTGGAAGCAGTCCGGCGCGATGACCATCGGCTCGGCCGGCCGCGGATACATGCAGATCGTCAGCCAGGGGCGGATGGAGACGGGCGCTGTCACGGTCGCCGCCGCAGCCACCGGCGTCGGCAGCGCGAACGTCAGCGGCACAGGTTCTATTTGGGAAGTCAACGGCGCCTTCACTCTTGGCGCCTCCGGCGTGGCGTCGCTCGACGTCAACCAGGGCGGCCGGCTGAACAACACCGGCGCCGCGAACCTCGCTACCATGGCCGGCGGCGAAGCGACGGCGCTGATCAGTGGCACGGGCTCGGTCTGGAACGCTGGGACCGCACTGACCGTCGGCAGCGCCGGTTCGGGAGTCTTGCGGGTCTTTAGCGGCGGCCGCGTAAACGCGGCCAACACCAGGCTCGCCAACGTCGCGACGGCCCGCGGCGAGGTCAGCGTTGATGGCGCCGGCTCGGTGCTCGACGTCACCGGTACGCTCGACGTGGGCGGCGTCGCCGCGGCCGAGGCCCTCTTTACGGTGTCGAACAGCGCCGTGGCCAACGTCTCGGGCCAGGCGCGTATCGGGACCGGCGGCGAAATGCTGCTGGGCGGCGGCCGACTCAACGCGGGCGGCGGTCTGAACAATCAAGGCATCGTGCGCGGCGCCGGACGTATCAACGGGTCGGTGACCAATGCCGCCGCCGGCGAAATCCGCACCCAATCGGGCAGCGCCCTGATTCTTGGAAGCAATCTCTTAAACGCCGGCCTGATTCATATGAACGGCGGCGAAATGGAGGTGCTTGGCCCCACAACCAACTCGGGTGACATCGCTATGCGCAGCGGCCTGGTTCGCTTCAGCGGCGACCTGAACAACGACAGCGGCGCTCAATTCGCCGTGGTCGGCGGCGTTAACGACATCTTTGGCGAGGTTACGAACGCCGCCGGGGCCCAGATCGTGGTAGGCAGCAACGCCAGCGCCGTGTTTCATGACGCGCTGACCAATAACGGCGACGTTTTCCTGGCGCCCGGCGCCGAACTGCTCACGCTGGAGAACCTGTCATTCACGCCGACGTCGCTCGTCAGCCTGCAACTCGGCAGCCTCAGCACTGAGGAAGACTTCGCCCCGCTGGAGGTTTCAGGGCAGGCCACGCTCGCCGGGCAACTCGACGTGCAGTTGGCCGGCGGATTCGCTCCGGAACTAGGCGATATGTTTGAGGTCGTCTCTGCTGCCGGAGGGCTCGCTGGGATGTTCGCGGGGGAGAATCTGCCGGCGCTCGGTTCGGGGCTGGAGTGGGACGTCGACTACCAGCCGACCAGCCTGACGCTCTCGGTGGTCGCCGGCGGCGCGATTGCCGACTTCGACGGCGACGGCGACGTGGATTCGGCTGA
>DASVCM010000425.1:0-3461 GCA_036381635.1 Lacipirellula sp. | reverse complement strand
ACCGCGCCCGCATCGAGCAATCGCCCAACGCCAATGAGCACCACGCCGTCGAGTTCGAGCTGAAAGGCCTCGCCCCCGAGACGACCTACGTCTTCGCCGTCCGGCTGGAGGTCGAGAAGGGCCCGGTCGAACCCGGAACCTTTAAGACAGCTCCAGCGTCGGGAACAAAAGCCAAATTCCGCATGGCCGTCTCCTCCTGCTTCGGCGGCGCCTATCGCCGCGAGGACGGCCGCACCCGCGAGGTCCGCGGCGAGTACGAGGCCGACTCCTGGCAACTCTTGATCAACGAGCGGCCCGACCTACAGCTCATCATCGGCGACAACGTCTACGCCGACTCGACCGACTACAACCACCTCTGGGACGCCTACACGCTCGAGCGGGTGAACAACCATCCCTTCGCCGAGGCGGTCCGCATGATCCCGACCTACGCCGTGTGGGACGATCATGACTACGGCCCGAACAACAGCGACCGCACGGCCGAAGGCAAAGAGGACTCGCTCCGCGCGTTTAACGAAGTCTTCGCCAACCCGCCGCGCACCGGCGACAATAACACGCCTGGCATCTTCACCAGCTTCACCTGGGGCGGCGTCGATTTCTTCCTCCTCGACGGCCGCTACCACCGCTCGCCGAACGGCGAGCGCGACACGCCCGAGAAGGAGTTCCTCGGCCAGGAGCAATTGGACTGGCTCATCGAGTCGCTCAAGCAGAGCAAAGCGCCCTTCAAACTGCTGGTCTGCGGCAGCACCTGGGAAGCCAGCCGCAGCGACGGCTGGCGGCTGTTCGATCATGCCCGGCGCCGCCTCTGGAACGGCATCGTCGACAACAAGATCAACGGCGTGGTCTTCGTCTCCGGCGACATCCACGAGTGCGACCTGCCGCTGCACGGCCCCGAGGTTGGCAGCGCGTACCCCATGCCGGAGCTCATCTCCTCCGGCCTGGGCAGCCACGGCGAGCACGACCCGATGGGCTTCGTCGTCGCCGACTTCGATCTCACGAAGAGCGACCCCGTCCTGAAGGCCCGAGTGATTGACGGCACAGGGACCGAAACGATGACCCGCCTCGTGCGCGCCAGTGAGCTGCGCGTGAGGAACTAGAACCGAATCACGGCGAGCCGGAAGCGTAAGCGCCCGGAGACCCAAGGCAGGAATTAGAATGCTAAGCAAGTCGCTGACCTGGCCATGGACAGACCTCAATGCCCGCATCGTGGCGTGCCGCGACTGTGCACGGCTGGTCGCGCATTGCCAGGCGATCGGCAAGAAGAAGCGGGCCGCTTATCGAGAGTGGGACTACTGGTCGCGGCCCGTGCCCAACTTCGGCGATCCAAACGCGCGGGTACTGCTGGTGGGACTGGCCCCGGGCGCCCACGGCTCCAACCGCACCGGCCGCATGTTCACCGGCGACGCCTCGGGCGTGTGGCTCTATCGTGCGCTCCACAAGGCCGGGTTCGCCAGCCAGCCGAATGCCGACCACGCCGACGACGAACTGAAGCTCATCGACTGCGCGATCACTTCTTCGGTCCACTGCGCGCCGCCGGACAACATGCCTACCACGCAAGAGAAGGCAACCTGCCGTCGCTGGCTCGATGCGACAATCGACCTTTCGCCGGCACGCGTGTTCGTGGCCCTCGGCGGCCTCGCCTGGGGCGAGTTGATCGGCCAGCTTCGCCGCAAGGGCTGGCACGAGGGCCCAGCGCCCAAGTTTGGCCACGAAGCGCTTGTGGAACTCGCCGGCGGTCGCTGGCTGCTGGGCAGCTACCATCCCAGCCAACAAAACACCAGCACCGGCCGGCTGACCGAAGTGATGCTCGACAGCGTATTCAAACGCGCTCGCCGGCTGATCGAAAAGCCGCCGCGATCCGCAACACGAGCACTAAGGAAGGAGGTTCGCCAATAGCAACGGTACGCCACTTATTCCAGCGGCGCATCCGAAGGACTCATGCCGTGCCGCTTGATGCTGCTCTCCAGCTCACGGCCAAGATGGCTGTGATGCATGCCGTACAGGAAGTAAATCACCAAACCCAAAGCAAGCCACACGACCAGCCGCGCCCAGGTATCGAGCGGCAAAAACGACATCAGCGCAAAGCTGACAAATGCCCCCGCCGGGGCCACGAACCAAATAAACGGCGTACGGAACGGCCGATGCACCTCCGGCCGCGTCACGCGCAGGATGAGCACCGCGAAGCAGACCATCACAAACGCCAGCAGCGTGCCGATCGAGACCATCTCCTCGAGCATGCGGATCGGCAATAGCCCCGCCGCCAGAATGATGCATACGCCGGTGATGATCGTCGACCGGTGCGGCGTGCGATACTTCTCGTGGATCACGCCGAAGATGCCATGCGGCAACAGCCCGTCGCGGGCCATCGCCAGGAAGATCCGCGACTGGCTGAGAAACGTCACCAGCAGCACGCTGGTCATGCCGGCCAGGGCGCCGATCGAGATGATCCACGCCGACGCCCTGAGCAGCGGACTGCCTTCCAGCTCGGCCCGCTCGCGGAAGGCGGCCGCGATCGGAGCCTCCGTTTCAATCTGGTAGTACGGCTCCATCCCCGTGATGACGCCCGACACCAGCATGTACAGAATCGTGCAGACCACCAGCGAACCGATGATGCCGATCGGCACGTCGCGCTGCGGATTGATCGCCTCCTCGGCGTGCGTCGAGATCGAATCGAAGCCGATGTACGAAAAGAACACCAGCGCCGCGCCGACCATGATGCCCGAGAATCCATACGGCGCGAACGGCGAACGGACGGCGTCGTCAATCGGGCGCAACCACTCCTTCACGCCGAAGAGCCCCAAGAGGCCCCACTTCTTCACCTCGTTGGGCAGCTCCTTCACCTGCTGCTCTTGCGCCGGCGTGAGCGTGTCGGCGAAGCCAGGATGGTTCTTGAGCAGCTCCTCGCCCGACGTGTTCGGGCCGACGGCCTCCGGCGGCAGCGTGGCAGCCAGCTCCGGATTGCGTTCAACGAAGTCGGCCAGGTCGGTGACGTGACGCTTCTCGACCGGAATCCCTGTCCAGTTCGAATAGCTCACATAATTAACGCCCAGCACGATCACGAACAGGACGACCGCCGTCTTGACCACCACCAGGATCGCGTTGGTCAGCGCACTTTCGCGAATGCCGATCACCAGAATCCAGGTGATGATCGCCATGACCGCCATGGCCGGCAGGTTCACGTAGGCCTGCACCAGCTCTCCGTTGGCCTCGACGGGCGTAAACGGATCGCTCGTCAACTGTGGCCAGATTTGAAATCCAAACGTGAGCCTGAGGAATTCGTCGTAGTAGTGCGTCCAGTGCGCGGCGACGACCGAGCAGGACATTGCGTATTCGAGGATGAGATCCCAGCCAATGATCCAAGCGAATACCTCGCCAATCGTGGCGTAGGTGTACGTGTACGCGCTGCCGGCGACCGGCGCCATCGCGGCGAACTCCGAGTAGCACAGCGCCGCAAACAAGCAGGC
>DASVCM010000424.1:0-2095 GCA_036381635.1 Lacipirellula sp. | reverse complement strand
GCCTCATGGAAAATTAATGAGCCGCCGCGCGCCCTTCCCCTCCCTTGAAGGGAGGGGCTAGGGAAGGGATTAAGTTCGTCGAATGTGGGCCTTCTCCGCTGCTCGCCTAACTCCGTCGCGGAAAGGGTTTCTTTAATTTCTACGCCGTTCTCGCCAGCCGGTTTTGTTAGTTCGCCAGACGAACGAGATTGAGTGTGGAATTAGCGGACCTTTTCGCTTTTCGGCTATCTTGAAGCGACTATCACCTCATTCATCGCCGCGTCATGAAGTTCCGCTTTTCGCTGCGTGCGCTGCTTGTACTCGTCGCCGTCGTGGCGGCGCTTGGGTACTGGCGCCACAGGCCGAGCCAAATCGCACGGTCGTTTGCCGACGCTCTCGCAGCTGGCGACTACCGCTACGCCAACGCCCTCGTGATGAATAAGGACGGCGTGCTCGCCGCCGACGGTGAGGTCGAAGCGGAGTTCTGGGCCCGCCGCCTTCCGCAGACTGCAAGCGAATGGCTTGCCGGCCGCTGTCGCGTCGAGTTCATCGGCAAAGGGACGGCCTTCGGCCGCGACGGCACGGCCATCGCCACCGCTCGCGGCATCAGCGAAATCGACAGTGCCCGGCCGCTGTTCCCTTCGACGGGGAGTCTTCAGAACCGTTAAAGGTGCGGCAGCCCATCGTTTCCGGCGTTCGGGAATCAAGGCGCTCTTGCCTTGGGCTTGAATTCTACATATAAAGGTGTAGAATTCGATTGAGCCGAGAAAGCACGCAGGGCAGTGGCCCCCGCGGAACGTAGTTCACCACCGCGCCGGTCGAGTTCCCACCGCTATACCCTTTTTCCTTAGGAACATTGCCATGACCGCCTTCCAAGTCCACGACACTGTCGGCCACGTCGTCGCCCGCCGTCCGTCGCTCTCCCGCATTTTTGAAAAGGCAGGAGTCGATTACTGCTGCGGCGGCAAGCGGACGCTGGCCGAAGCCTGCCGCCAGAAGGGCCTCGATGCCGACGCACTCTTGGCCGAGCTCGAGCAAGCGGCCGCCCAGCCCGAGGACGGCGCCCTCGCCGACGCCGCCGCGATGACGCTCACCCAACTGGCCGACCACATCGAGCATACCCATCACGGCTACCTCCGCCGCGAGTTTCCGCGGCTCGACTTCCTGACCCACAAAGTGTCCAGCGTCCACGGCCATGCCGACCCGCGGCTGCGAAGAATCCACGAGGTCTTTCTCGAATTCAAGGCCGAGCTGGTCGCCCACATGATGAAGGAGGAGCAGGTCCTCTTCCCCATCATCCGCCAACTGGACGCCAGCGACGGACTGCCCAACTTCCACTGCGGCTCGATTGCCAATCCCATCCGGCAGATGGAGCGCGAGCACCACAGCGCCGGCGACGCGCTGGAGCAGTTCCGCGCTCTCACCGACGAGTTCACGCCGCCTGAGTGGGCCTGCAACACCTATCGCGCGATGATCGACGCGCTGGCCGAGCTGGAGCGCGACATGCACCAGCACGTCCATAAGGAGGACAACGTGCTGTTCCCTCGAGCGCTCGCCCTCGAAGCGGATCGCAGCGAGAAGGCGGCCCGATGATCCTAGTGAACCTCGGCGACAAGCCGCCCGCAGGGTTCGATCAGCCGCTCCAGATGCTCAAGGACTGTCACCGGCGGATCGAGCACTTTTTGGGCGTCATCCGCAAGGTCGAGCGGACGTTCGGCGGCGGCGAGCTCAACGACGACGGCCGGCGGGCGCTGAACGCGGCGATCCATTACTTCGCCAACTTCGCGCCGCGCCACACGGCGGACGAAGAGCAGTCCCTCTTTCCGCGTCTGGCCGACTCAAGCGCCTCCGAAGCCGCGCGGGCGGCGCTTGAGCGGCTTGAAAGCGATCACCGCATTGCCGACGCTCGCCACGCCGAGGTAGACTCGCTGGCACGGAAATGGCTCGACTCGCATCGCCTGCCGCCTGCGGAGCGAGCGAAGCTAGATCAGGCGCTCGCCGAACTGGAGTTGATCTACGCAGCGCACATTCCGCTCGAAGAGAACGAACTGTTCGTGCTGGCCGGGCAGTCGCTCGATTCGCAGCAGTTGCGTGACATCGGCGACGAGATGCGGCG
>DASVCM010000423.1:0-2525 GCA_036381635.1 Lacipirellula sp. | reverse complement strand
CGCCGCGGCTACCGCGGCGGCTATGGCCTCGTGCCGGTCGACGAGCCGGGCAAGTCGCCACTGAAGGAAGGCGAGAACACGATCGCCGTCCACTGTCGCCAGTCGCAAGGCGGGCAGTTCGTCGACGTGGGCCTCGTGGTGGTGTCGCCGACGAAGCACGAAACGGCGCAAGCTTCGGCGGCCGAGACTCGCTAGCTCACGCCGAGGCTGTAACGATTGCCGATGAGTTTCGCTCCCCTCCCTAGGCCGCAACTTCGCGGCCAGGAGGGAGCAACTCATGCGCTGGATTCTCTGGCTGCTGGCCGGCCTGGCACTGGTACTGGCGATCCTGCTGGCAACGGCCTTCCTGGGCCTCGCCCGGCTGAACCCGTGGCTCGCCCGTCGGCTGGCCACCGGCTCGCTGGCCGCCGGCTTGCTGCGAATTGGGTTCGAGCTGGGAATCCAGTCGCTGAGCTCCAGCGAATAAACCGAAGCTGCTCGCCCCAGCCATAAACCCTTGGGGCGCAAGGCCCAAACCGCCGCGGACGGTTCGCCGCCCGGCACGGCCGCCCCGCGCCGCCGACCGGAATTGCGGCCAGCCAGCCGGACACAAGGCTGGTTCTTCCTATATAGTAGGCGGCAGCGGCCGAAACGCTGGCCGCTGTTTTCGTCAGTCTCTTATCACTCTCGTCTGCTGAGCCGCCGCAGTGCGGCGTTGACTACCATCGTCAAGCTTCATTGAGGGGTGCGCTAATGATCAACACCATGATTCGCTACGCGGCCGCTTGCGCGGTCGCCCTCGCGGCGACGGCCTCAACCGTCCACGCCGCGTTCATCCTTCAGCCCAAGACCAGTTTCGGCGGCGGCGACGGCTGGCTCGCCCCAGCTGAGGCGACCCACTTGCAAGGCGCCAGCCTGCAGCGAGGCCTCACCTACAACGCGACGAACAACCATCTCTATCTGGTCGATCGCAACGGCGGCAGCTTCATCCGCATTCTCGACGGCACGACCGGCGCGCTCTTGGGCTCGCTCGACATGACCGGCGTCTCTGGCGGCACGTTCGCCATTAACATGATCGACGTCGACGATTCCGGCGTCATCTATGCAGCGAACCTCACCACCGACACCGATTCGGCCAGTCCCTTCAAGGTGTATCGCTGGGCGACCGAGGCCTCCGCGCCAACGGTCGCGTACGATTCCATCGTTTCGCCCATTGCCAACGGCGCCGACATCCGCACCGGCGACAGTTTCGCCGTCATCGGCTCCGGCGCTAACACCCGGTTGGTCGCCGGCGCCAGCGCCGCCAGCGCCGCGGGCAATCCTGGCGACAACGCGTTTGTCCTGCTGACGACCGGCGACGGCTTGTCGTACTCAGCCACGGTTCAAGACTTCGTCGGAACGGAGCCCCCCAACGGCGTCGTCCGCCTGGGCATCGACTTCATCGACGCCGACACGATTATCGGCCGGCAGGCGACCGGAACCGAAGCCATCGTCGCCGACTTCGCGGGCAACGTGGCCACTCAAGTCGCCCTGGCCGAGCTGAATAATTCGAACGAGTCCATCCTGGCAATCGATCGCGCCAACTCGCTGCTGGCCACCGCGCAGATCAACACCAGCGATGTGCGCCTTTACGACATCGCCGACCCGGACAACCCGGTATTGCTCGACACGAAGAATCTGACGACGGCCTTCGTCGCCAACGGCAACGGGACGGGCGACCTGAAGTTCGGCAACGGCATGCTCTACGTACTGAACACCAACAACGGCATTCAGGCGTTCAACGTCGTCCCCGAGCCGGCTGTCATGGCGTTACTTGCCGGCGCGGCCGTCGTATTTGCGGCTTACCGACGCCGCCTGAAAGAGGCGCTCTAATCGGAGTAAGATGAGAGTTCGCCCACAGGCCGTTTTGACGAGCACCGAGAGGTTCGATGAGATGAATGCTATTGATTGCCGCATTGCCGGCCTGGCTTTGGTATTGTTCGCCGCGCCGCTCGTTCAAGGGGCGACGCTCACGCCGTTGGATACGTTCGGCGGAGGGGACGGCTGGCGAGCGCCCTTCGAGGTGCTGCCGGGCGATTCGGCCGCGGCGATTGTCAACGATCCGGCCGAGGGCGATCGCTACCAATACTTGGGCAACGCGCTGACGAACACTTCCGTCAACGCGGGCAACCTGGAACGCGGCTTCGCGTATAACCCGGCCACCGGCAACTTGATCCTCGTCAGCCGCCAAGGCCCCAACGGCGGCAGCATCAGAATCCTGAACGGCACATCCGGCGTCGACGTCGGCGAGCTGCCCAAGGATCCGGCCATCGTCACCGGCGGCAACTTCGCCAATAACATGGTCGGCGTAGCCGACGACGGCGCAATCTATGTCGGTAATCTTTCCACCAACACCAGTAGCTCGCCCTTTAAGATTTACCGTTGGGCCAACGAAACCGCCGCGGCAACGGTCGCTTACACCGGGCTGGGGCCAACGGCGCCGCTCGACGGCGCCCGCCTGGGCGATTCGCTCGACGTGTTCGGCAGCGGCGCCAATACGCGGTTGG
>DASVCM010000422.1:0-4180 GCA_036381635.1 Lacipirellula sp. | reverse complement strand
CGCTACGAACTCAAGGCCCGGCCGGACTGGAAATCGCTTTGGCCGAGTACGACATGCTCAGCCGCAAGACGTTGAGCTGCTTTACGCCTGATTCCCGCGAACCTAGTTCGGCAGGTCAGCAGGCAACGAAACGCCGGCAATTGCAAGCGAGTATCGAACAAGCTCGCCAGCGCGTTGACGCCGTCGCCGCGCAGCGTGACGCACACATCTCCCGATTGTACTGGTACTCCGATCTCGAACAGGCGAAGCGCATCGCCGATGCAGCGGGCAAGCCAATTCTCAGCCTCCGCATGCTGGGCAAGCTGACCGACGAGTATAGTTGCGCCAACAGCCGGTTTTTCCGCACGGCCCTGTATGCGAACAAGGAGATCAGCGACTATCTCCGCGAGAACTACGTTCTCCACTGGCAGAGCGTCCGGCCGGTGCCGCGGGTGACGATCGACTTCGGCGACGGCCGCAAGCTCGAGCGGACGATCACGGGCAACAGCGCCCACTATGTGCTCGACGCCACCGGGCGACCGCTGGACGCCTTGCCCGGCCTGTACGGACCCAAGGCTTTCAAGGACTGGCTAGTTCGCGCGAAAGGCCTGGCCGATCGGCGGGCACTCGCCCGCGATCAGGAAGCTGTCGCCGCATTGCTCCTCGAATACCACGCTACCCGCCTCAATGGTCTCGATCAGTCGCTCGGCTTGAACTTGAAGCTGCATGCCCCGGAGTTGGTTAAAAACAATAACTCGGCAGAGGTCGCCGCACAAACCGACGCTCCCGCCAAACCGCGGGCGAAACTGGCCGACTCGCTCAGCATTTCCAAGTCGGCCGGCGAGGCGCCGCTGTTGTCGGTGATTCTCCCCGATGATGCGGTCCTCGAAGCCCAGGATGATTCGCTGTGGAGGAAGATCGCCGCGGCCAGTGCGGACGACGCCCGGCTCGATGACGCGAGCATCAGTCTCATCCGCTCGGAACATCCGACGGCCGGAGAGGCCGGCGTCCGAGCTGCAACGAAGCGGCTCCAGGAAGATCCCGTACTGCGGCTTGTCCGCAGCTTCGAGCAGTCGATGGCGCTCGATACGGTAAAGAACGAGCTGCTGCTGCACCGCAAGATTCACGAGTGGTTCCTCAGCGGTGACGCGCCTGTGGGAATCGACGCCTTCAATGAGAAGGTCTACGCCGAGCTGTTCCTGACGCCCTCCAGCGATCCCTGGCTGGGGCTGGCGCCAGCGGATGTTTACACGGCCCTTGAAGGCGGAGGGCTGACTGCGGCGCAATGAACTCGCGTCGCGGGAGTCGAGTTGTCCGATTAGGATAAAGTGACGCTCATTAGCCGCGGGCTAACAGCCCGCCGGTGAAGCGGCGCAACCATTCGGCGTACTCCACCGGCGAGCTGTTAGCTCGCGGCTACTTTCTGTTGCGAATGCTAATGCCTGCGCAAACTGTACTTACCATTGAGGACGACGCCCCGATTCGGCGGGGGGTTGTCGATGCGCTCGCCTACGCGGGGTACAGCGTGCTGGAATGCGGCCGCGGCGACGACGGTTGCCAGATGGCGCTCCGTCGCGAGCTCGATCTGCTGCTGCTCGACATGGTGCTGCCGGGCAAGACGGGCCTGGAAATCCTCAGCGAGGTTCGCAACGTGCGGCCCACGCTGCCGGTGATCATTCTCAGCGCTCGCGGCGAGGAGAACGACCGCGTGGCCGGCTTGCAGCTTGGCGCCGACGACTATGTGGTGAAGCCCTTTAGCGTCAGCGAGCTACTGGCACGGGTGGCCGCGGTGCTGCGGCGATCGCCTAGCCGGCCGACGGATGTGAACGAGCTTCACTTCCCTGCGGGTCGCGTCGATTTCGCTCGCTGTGAGATTGCCTTTGCGGACGGCGCGCGGCTGGAGCTCTCTGAGCGGGAGCAGCAACTGCTTCGATACCTCGCCGCGCACGCAGGCCGAGCCATCGCCCGTGAAGAGCTGCTGGAGAACGTCTGGCAGATCGATTCCCGCGGCGTCAGCACCCGCACGGTCGATATGCACATCGCCCGGCTGCGGGAAAAACTGCGGGATAGCTCCGACGAGCCGAAGGTGCTGGTTACGGTTCGCGGGCGGGGGTACATGCTGGCCAGTAGTGGCCAGTCCGCCGTGGGCAGTGGGCAGTGAAATGCGAAAAGGTGTAATGCTCTTTGATTCCTCAGCCTCTGGCCGATAGCCGCAAGCCGCTGGCCGACAGCCTCCCATGAAGCATCCCTGGCAAGTCTGGTTAGCCTTCCTCGTTTGCGGCGCGGTATTAGTCGCGGCGATGGGGTGGCTGACGGTGCATGCCGCGCGCGTCGATCGCGAGCGGAGCGCTGCGCGTGCGGAAGCCCTCTTGGAGCAGCGCGTCAGCCTGGCCTTGTGGCGGATGGACACGAAGCTCGCGCCGCTAATTGCCGAGGAGATTGCCCGGCCGCACACTTTTTACGAGCCGTTCATCGCCCTCAATACCGGTGACGCCAAGTCCGGCGTCGAACAGGTTCCGTCGCCGCTGCTCACGAGCCGGCCGGAGAATGTGCTGCTGAACTTCACGTGTCCGACAAGCGGCGAATGGTCGTCGCCGCAGTGCCCGCCGCTGCCGCAGCGGGAGCTGGCGGTGAGCAATGGCGTGTCGCCCGCGGCTATCGACGTGAGCTGCACTCGCCTGGCCGAGCTTTCCAGCAAGGTGGATGTTAACGAGCTGATCGCCCAGCTTCCGGCGCAGCCGCTGCCGACCTGGGCGCTCGCCGCGGCGCAAGTATCGCAATCGATTGACGCCGCCGACGATAATCCGTTTGGCGTTTCCGAGAGCGAGCAGCTTCAGAGGGAACAGCAGGCGCCCAAGCAACAGGAGGCGTCTGTACCGGCATTTTTGGAGAACTACGGGGCGAACGCGCCGGCATTGCAGAACTTTGGCGAGCAGCGGCAAGAAGCGTCTGTAAGGGAGGCGACGGAGCAGCAAGTCGGCGACGTTCAGCAGGAGTTGCGGACGAAAATCGCCAAAGGCGTGGCTGACCTGGGCGAGCGCAGCGGTCGGCTGCAGCAGGCGGCCCAGCAAGAGTTCAGTAAATTCCAGGCCGCCAATTCCTATCTCTTGCAAAATATGGCGCGGGCCGCGGAGCCGGTCGTTGAGAGCGTCAGCCGGCCGCTATGGGTGGGCGATCAACTCCTCTTGGCTCGCCGGGTGGAGCGCGGCGGGCAGACGTATGTTCAGGGGAGCTGGCTCGATTGGCCGCGGCTGAAGGGGGAGCTGCTCGCCGAGACGGCCGACCTGCTGCCGCATGCCGATCTTACGCCCGTCCGCGACGAAGCCGATGCCGAGCCAACCCGCATGCTGGCCGCGCTGCCGGTGCAACTGGCGGTCGGTGATGCGGCGACAGCCTTGCGTGACGCTACGTTGCTGGACGGGCCGTTGCAGTGGGCGCTCGGCTTCGGCTGGGCGGCGCTGCTGGCGGCTCTGGCCGCCGTCGCCGGATTGCTGTGGGGCGTACTGGCGCTCAGCGAGCGGCGGGCGGCGTTCGTCTCCAGCGTCACGCACGAGCTGCGAACTCCGCTCACTACGTTCCGCATGTATACCGAGATGCTCGCCCGCGACATGGTCCCCTCGCCCCAACGGCGGCGCGAGTATCTCGATACACTGAAGACCGAAGCCGAGCGGCTGACGCACCTGGTTGAGAACGTTCTCTCGTACGCCCGGCTGGAGCGGGGCCGGCGGCCGCAGCGGACTGAGCGGACGACGCCGAGGGCTGTCATCGAGCGAATCGAGCCGCGGCTCGCTGAACGGGCGGCTCGTGCGGAGATGCAACTTATCACCACGATCGATGATTCGGCCAAGGATCTTTCGCTGCTTACCGATGTGGGCGCTGTCGAGCAGGTTTTGTTCAATCTGGTTGATAACGCCGCCAAATATGCCGCTCGCGCCGCAGACCGGCGCATCCTGCTTGAGGTAGCGCGAGAGGGCGCTGCCGTTGTCTTCCGCGTCGCCGACCACGGACCCGGGTTCGCATCACTACGCGCCGCGGAGCGTTCGGCTCCGTTTAGCAAAAGCGCTCAGGAAGCCGCCGAGACGGCCCCCGGCGTAGGGCTGGGCTTGGCGCTCTGCCGGCGGCTGGCGAGGGAGTTGGGCGGGCGACTGGAGCTTGCGTCCCGGAACGGCCGGCCCGTCGGCGCGAGCGTGGCGCTACGGCT
>DASVCM010000421.1:0-2365 GCA_036381635.1 Lacipirellula sp. | reverse complement strand
ATGTCGTACGGACGGCCACTAACTCATCCGGAACCGATCGATCCTCCGCGGCGGTTAGGCCCGATGGAGACGCTCACTTTTGGCTGGATCGGTATCGCGCTGGCAGGAGGAGCGTACCCGGTCGTCCAGATTTTCCTCGATGTGGGCATGCCGCCGCTTCCAAGCAGGATTCTTGCCGCCCTAATGATGAGCGGTCCGGCGTTCTCCTTGGGCTTCGTTTACGCGGGCATGGCCGCGACGCTGATGGTTGCGACGGCATGGACGTTTGCGGCCTTTGCTCGGATCGGCGGCGCACCGATCTGGTTGGCTTCCCTTGCGGGCGGTTGGACTGGTTTTCTTTGCGTGCTACCGTTCGCTAGAAATCTTTCTGGCAACGTATGGTTCGACGTCCTATTGGCGACTGCCATGGGGCAAGTCGGAGCAGCTTGGACCGCTGGCGTTGCCGTGCGGCGCAATCGTCGCGCTTTGGGAATAGAGCGGGAGCCGCAGAGGACGTTCAGAATTGGGCTTCGACAGTTGTTCGGCGCAACGACGTTTTTCTGCATCCTTGCAGCGGTGCTCGGCGCCGTGAGTCCTGCTCCCGAGCTGTATCAACTCATGGCTGCCGCGGCCCTCCTCCAGGCGAATTTGACTCTCGCTGGATTGATTGGGGCGAGGGTTCTATCGACCAGCGATGGCCAGTAGCGCGACGACGAGGCGTCGCACGGCTCGGCGGGAGCCTCGCCCTCCCGATGAGTCGCCGCGAGCTCTGCGCGAAGCGATTAGCGGCCACAGTTCCATGTGGAACGACGTTGCGGCGCGATCCGATTGCGGCTATTCAAGCGGGTTGATCACCAGCCCGCTGAGCAGCTTCGGGTAGAAGTAGGTGCTCTTGGCGGGCATCCGTTCGCCAGCGTTGGAGATGGCGCGGATGTGCTCGACCGTGGCGGGCATTACCAGCGCGGCGAGCTCGAAGCGGCCGCCGCTTCCCTCCTGGCCGGTGAGGTCGCGGCCAGCGGAATCGCCTTGCTTCAAACCCGTGGGCACCTCGGCCAACGCGCGGACGTACTTCGGCGCCGGGAGATTGGGGGCGTCCAGCAGCGTATCCATCACCAGGCGATGGAGGATGCTCACGCCCAGGCCCTGCCAGTCGGCGCCGTGATCGGAGGCGACCTCGGCCATGCGCTGGCGGCCCGACTCGGTAATGCGCGCGAGCGTCCAACGGTTGTCCTCGGCGGTGTAGAAGCCAAACGTTCCTTGCTCGCCCTCCGCCTCGATTTCCTCCCACAGCGAGATCGCGCGCTCGGGACCTTCGCCGGCGGGCTCGGTGGTGAAGTTGTCGCCGAGCTTCTCGACAAGCTGCTCGGCGGCAATCGCCGGCAGGCCGCGGAATAGGCGGTGAGTCGGCAGGACAAGCATCCCCTCGTCGCTCATCGAGACGCACATCATGAGGACGAAGTTCGCCGGGTGCTCTGGGGAGAGCTCTTCGCCGCGCTGTGCGAGCTCAGCGGCTAAATCTTCGCGGATGTTCAGGGCCGTCTCGTAACGGTGGTGGCCGTCGGCGATGTAGACCGGTTTGCCGGCCATCGCAGCGGTGACCTTGTTGATGACGGCGATGTCGGTCACTGGCCACACGCGGTGGACGACGCCCAGGTGGTCGGTCGCCACGAGCGGCGTCTGGCTGGCGATCGCCGCTTCTAGCATGTTCTGGGCCTGGTTCTCGGCGTCGGGGTAGAGGCCGAAGATCTGGCTGAGGTTCGCTCGACAGGCCTTCCACAGCTTGAAGCGGTCGGCTTTGGCGCCGCCGTGGGTCTCCTCGTGTGGGTGGATGTTCCCCTCGCCGAACTTTTCAAGCCGGCAGCGGCCCATGAACCCGCGACGGGTGACTGTGCGGCCGTCGAGCTCAAACTCCTGGTGGTAGACATAAATCGCCGGGTCGCCCTCGGTGAACAGCACCCCCTCGCGTACCCAGTTCCGCAGGAAGCGGGCCGCCCGCGTGTAGCGATTGCTCTGCTCGTCGTCGCCCGGTTCGTCGCGGTTGAGAATCAGCCGTACGACGTTCGCCGGGTGCTTCTTGTAGAGCTGGTCCTGCAGCTCAGGGTCGATGACGTCGTAGGGCGGGGCGATCACGTCCGAGAGCGAGCCGACGTGGCCGAGGTCGTAACGGATGCCGCGGAAGGCGGAGATGGAAGGCATGGCGAAGGCGGGGGGAGTGAGGCGGGAATCGTACGCCCCGGGCGGTCGCCGCGGGACAAACTGCCAAGTCTACGGCAACCTGCCTCGCTCCGGAATCCCTCCGGTAGCATAGGTTCCGGGTGCGGTTTGTTCGCGAAAGTACGACCACTGCCTGGGTCGCGGCGGGCATGTAGCGGCGGGATTCACCCCG
>DASVCM010000420.1:0-18252 GCA_036381635.1 Lacipirellula sp. | reverse complement strand
CCAGGTCCAACGAGCGAATTATGTTATTGGAATTACTGGCGGTGTTCGAATCTACGACGGCGCCCGAAAGTCCCGTCTCGCCGTCGGGCAGAGTTAGAGTGGCCCAATTCGGCTGCCCGCCTTTCGTTGTCGCCGTACTTGAAAAGGTCGTATCCGGGACGGGACTTATAGTGACCCACGCAGGGAGCGAATCTCGATCGTTGTTGTCGATGGCGGCTCCGGAGACGGGAGCAACGGCGTCGAATTGTGCGAACCAAAACCCGAAGTTACCCAGGTCCAGCCCCGCGTCGCTGTAATCCGAGCCCGTAGTGGAACCAATGAAAGTGATGCTTTGCGCATGGATGACAGCCGGTGCGCACACCACGAGCGCCGTCAACAGTGCGAGGTAACGGAAGCGTCTCTCAAGAATTCGAATCATTAGTCAGTCCCTCCAACGTAAGATGAGAATCCGTGCTTGCAGCACAAAGTCGCTGAGGTCTGCACTCCAAGGGATAACAAGCTGCCGCCGCTCGCGCGTGCCCGCGCAGCGCCAAGCAGCCAGTACACGTTTTGCGTCTCCTATAGTGATGCGGAGGAGCGGAACTTTCAAGAAACAAGTACGCAGGGTAGGGGGTCGTCACCGCGAGGTCCGCCAAAGGGTTCGGCAGGTAGACGAGCGACCGGAGGTCTCGGAAGCCCTCGAGGTGATGTGTTCGGACGACCCACTATCCCGCGCAAACAAGCGGTGCACGCGCCGGCCCGAAAGGCATGGCGGTTGGCCAATCCCGAGATCCTGCCCTCGTCCCGGAATCGCCGCCTTTGATTATGCCCAGAAGGGTTCACTAAACGGTTTGGCAAAATCTGCTCGGCCACGATTGGCATTTTAAGAAGTTCCCACCTCGGATTCGTCGCGGGTGGCGGATTGGGAAATATCGAAAACGGCGGCTCCTGGCGGGGCCGCCCTCCGATAGAATCCAACGGACGCCATTATCTTCCGACGATGCTCTGGGCGCCGCTGGATTGCCCGTACCGCTTAAAGCCTGGCTCTGATATGTCCGACGCCGCCCCTGATCTAAATCCGCCCGTCGGGGTGATTGGCTTGGGGCTCATGGGCACGGCGATAACCGAGCGACTGCTCAACGACGGCTACCAGGTAGTCGTCCATAATCGCACTCGCGCGAAGGCGGAGCCGCTGCAGAATCTCGGCGCCACGTGGTCTGATAATCCGCTTGCCGTCTGCGACCGCGTGATCATTTCGCTCTATTCGACCGAAGTTGTCGAGAGCATGCTCGCGAAGATGAACGGTTCGCTTCGTCAGGGTAAAGTGCTTGTCGACACCACCACCGGCGACCCGCAGCGGATGCAATCGCTCGGCAATAGTCTGGCCAGGCTTGGCGTCAGCTACCTGGAGGCGCCAATCTCCGGATCGAGCGAGCAAACCCGCCGGCACATGGCCACCGCCCTGGCGGCCGGGCCCCCCGAAGCATTCGCCGCTTGCGGGGACCTGCTGGACTGCATCGCCGCAAGAACGTTTTACGTTGGCGACTGGGGCGACGCCGTCCGCATGAAGCTGGTGACGAACCTTGTGTTGGGGCTGAACCGCGCCGTGCTGGCCGAGGGATTAGTCTTCGCGCGAGCAGTTGGGCTGTCGCCGAGTCGGGCGCTGGAGGTGTTGCTAAACAGTCCCGCTTACTCGAAAACAATGGAGGGCAAAGGGCCCAAGATGGTCGCCGGCGATTTCCGCCCCCAGGCGAAGCTTACGCAACACATCAAGGACGTTCAGCTTATTCTGGAAGATGCCGCCCGCGGCAACCAGCATCTACCCTTATCCGAAGCCCATCTCGCCTTGCTGGAGCAGGCCGAGGCCGATGGGCTGGGCGAGCTCGACAACAGCGCCATCATTAAGGTGATCGAAGACGCAGTGGTAACCCATCCCGCTGGCAAACGCGGCTCGTCGTGATTCCTCGTTCCACTTCCGACCATGGCGGCGCCATGAAGCCTTCTTCGCGACCTGTCCGTCGGTTGATCCTCGTCCTCGCGCTGGCAAACGGGCTAGCGACGGCCTCGGTCGTAACAGCGAAGAACCACGTTCAGCTCAAGCACTCGCCCGGCTCGCTTGCCATCAGCGTCGACGGCCAGCCATTCGCCCAGTTCGTGTATCAAGACGAGGCGATCTCGCGACCTTACTTTGCCCACATCAAAGCGCCCGGAGGCATTCAGGTCACACGGAATCATCCGCCTGTCGAAGGCGTTGACTCGCCCGACCACGCAACGTTTCACCCTGGCCTATGGCTCTCCTTCGGCGATATCAGCGGATCAGACTATTGGCGGCTGGCGGCGCCTGTGAAATTCGATCGGTTTCTCGCCGAGCCCGCGAGCGAAGAGGGATATGGCAGGTTTGCCGTCCGCTTTAAGTATCTTGACGAGCGCAATCCGGACGAGGTTCTCTGCAGCGAAGATTTCCACTGCGAGATTCAGCCGATCGAAGGCGGCTGCCTCATCCTATGGGATTCCACGTTTTCGTCGGACCGCGAATACACTTTTGGCGACCAGGAGGAGATGGGGCTCGGTTTCCGCATCGCCACGCCGATTCGCGCGGAACGGAACTCTAAGATCGGCTTGAAGCCGGGCAACGGCGAGATTGTCAATTCCAGAGGCGGTCGAAACGAGGAGCAGATCTGGGGCAAAACCGCCGTCTGGTGCGACTACCGCGGCGCGCTCGAAGGGCGCACCGTCGGCATCGCTGTGTTTCCGCATCCAGAGAACTTCCGCCCCTGTTGGTTCCATGTTCGTGATTATGGCATGCTAGTGGCGAATCCCTTCGGCCGGCAGGCCTTCGGCAAGGGTGAAAAAAGCGCCGTGACAGTGAAGCCGGGCGAGACGTTCCGCCTTCGCTACGGGGTCTTTGTCCACGCGAGCGCCGAGAACCAAGAGCCGGATATTGCCGGCGCTTACAACGCGTATCTCCGATTGGCCCGACAGCAGGCCGGCAAGTAGCCATACCGCCAAGGCGAGCGCGCATGTTCGAAGGGAAACTGTTTGGCTTGCATCTGATCGATGCGCTGGTCGTGTTGCTATACCTTGCCGTCGTGGCGAGCTTCGGCCTCTGGTGGGGCAAGTTCGTCAAGACCGCGGGCGAGTTCTTCATGCCGCGCCGCTTCGGCAAGGCGCTGATGATTACGCACGCCTTCGGCGCGGGTACGGCTTCCGATCAGGCCGTGGTCGTGGCGGCGCAAACCTTCCGCAGCGGCGTCTCGGGCATCTGGTACCAATGGCTTTGGCTGCCCGTGACGCCGTTCTATTGGGTGTTGGCGCCCATCATGCGCCGTTTGCGGGCGGTCACCACGGGCGACGCCTATAACTTGCGATTCGGCGGCAGCGTCGCCGTGCTGTTCGCCGTCGTGGGGATCGTTGGTCTCTCTGTAAAGATCGGGCTGATGCTCAAGGGCGCGACGGCGCTGATCGACTCCAGCAGCGGCGGCGCTATCGACGCCGACCTCGCCGTAAAGGTCGTCACCATCACGTTCATTATTTACGGCGTTGCCGGCGGTCTCGGCGCCGCGATCATCGCCGATTTCTTCCAAGGCATCCTCACGGTCGTCTTCTCGTTTCTGCTCTTGCCCTACGTCCTGCACGACGTCGGCGGGATGAGCGGCATCCGCGAGACGATCCGCGACCCCGAGATGCTGCAGCTCGTGAACCGCGAGAACATCGGCATGTTCTTTATCACGATGTTCGCCATCCAGGCGCTCATTGGCATCGTCGCTCAGCCGTTCATCATGGGCGTCTGCTCCGCCGGCCGCACCGAGCTGGACGGCCGCTACGGCTTCATGTTCGGCAACATTCTGAAGCGCATCTGCACGATCGCCTGGACGCTTACCGCCCTGGCAGGCGTCGCGTGGTACATCCAGCAGAACCAGGACCTCGATGCGATCAAGCCCGATAACGTCTACGGCGACATCGCTCGCCACTTCTTTCCGCAAATGGCGCCTGGACTTCTCGGTCTGTTTGTCGCCTCGCTGCTGGCAGCGGTCATGAACTCCTGCGACGCCTACATGATCTCCTCCGCCGGCCTCTTCACGCAGAACCTCTATCGCCCGCTGATTGCCGGGCGCACCGAGCGACACTACGTGTGGGTCGGCCGATTCGCATCGCTGATCGTGGTTGCCGGCGGCTATCTGTTCGCTCGCTACGTGCCCGACGTGAAGACGGCGCTGGAAATCTGGTTCAAAATGGCGCCGCCGCTCGGAGTGGCTTTCTGGATGGGGCTGTTCTGGCGATACACAACCCCGGCAGGCGCCTGGGCCGCAACCATCGCCGGCTTCGGCGCCTGGTGGATCGCGACCACCGAAGCCTTCGTTGCGTGGGCCGGCCGCCTGCCCTTTGCCGCCGACGTCAACCTCGTCGTCCATGCAAGCGGCAAAGCTGAGGAGATTTATGAGCCCTGGTTGATCCTCTTCTACACGGCCAGCTCCATCATCGCGTGCGTCATCGTCAGCGTCTTGACCCCGCAGGTTCCACAGGACCAACTGCAGCGGTTTTATGACCTGACTCGCACGCCCGTCCAGGAGGGCGAGGTTGTGCTGCAGCCTTGCACCCTGCCCGTGGGCGTCGATCCGGCCCGCCGGCGAATGATCGCCACCTTCGCAGGATTGGAGATCCCGATGCCTTCGGCAACGTCCTGGATTGGATTCTTTGTCGGCTGGATTGCTGTCGCGATGCTCGTCGCCGCCTTCCTGTGGATCATTCGGGCCTAGACATGCAACCCAGGATGCTCAAGCTTATTCAGTTGCAATTGCGATCAATTGCAGCCTGGGCCTGTGGCCGGGGATCGCTCTCCGCTGGGACAGAGTTTGTCCTAGGGGGAGACCGACCTCGCGGCGAAGCCGGGGCCTGTCATTGTGGATAGATAACCATCTAACACGCCAGTAAATGCCTTCATCCACGGCGCGATGTCCTTCTTGCCCTGGCAGGAGATGAGCCGCCCGCTGACAACCACCGGTTGTTCCACGTACACGCCGCCCGAGAACTCGGCGTCATAACGGCACTTCGGGATCGTCGTCACCTCCCGGCCGCGAATGACGTCGGCGGCGGCGAGGATTTCAATTCCATGGCAAATCGATGCGACCGGCTTGTCCTGTTCAACAAAATGCCGCGTGATCCTCATCAGGTCCTCGTCATACCGCAAATACTCAGGCGCCCGACCGCCCGGAAGTACCAAGCCGACAAACTCGCTGGGGTCGATGTCGCGAAACGCAACTTGCGATTCCAGCTGATACGCCGGCCGTTCGGCGGTAATGTCCCAGCCGGGCTCCCGTTCGTGCTGCACGAGATGATACTTGCGCCGTTCCGGCCCCGCGATGACCACTTCGAAATCTTCGAGCAGCCGATACATCGGCGCCATGGTGTCCATCACCTCGCCGCCGTCGCCGATTACAAGAAGGATCTTATGCACAATTCAACTCGATTGAACCGGCCTTACCGCTCGACAAACTGCATGCTGTAAAGCTTCGCGCCGCGACCTTCGATGCGAACTCGTACGACTCTCCCAGCAAGCGATGAAAGATCTTTCCCGTTATCCAGCCACTCGACTTCCGCGGCCGTCTCATCGCAATTCACGTAGACGCAATCCTCCACGCCGAAGCCCTCGATGAATTCGCCTACCTCGTTAAGCAATCCTACCTGCAGATGGCCCGTGGCGTCGGCGTCGACATTGAGGATGAGCCCGTTGCCGGTGAAGGTCAGCGGTCGCGTCACCATATGGCCGCCTGTATACGAGAAGTCGGCTGACACGAATCCGTCGAGCCGCTGCACGACGCGAAAGATTGCCTCGCGTCCGCTTTCTTGCCACGTCGAGTGATACCGATCGCTGCCGGCATAGTACTGCCAGATCTCATCCCCGCGGCGCACCATGCCGTGCGCGATGTAGTTTTTCTTGAGATCAAGCCCGGCGTGGTGGCCGATGCCAATGTAGGCGGGCCGAGGATACCGCCTCCATGAAATGCCGTCGCGGCTGACTGCCAGTTGCGTCTCAATTGGCCCGGAGCCGCGCTGACGCTCTTCACGCCCCAGCACGACGCGCCCCTCCGGGCCTTCGCCGTCATAATGAAAGTACATCAACGGAAACGCGACGTAGGTATCCGTCGCCCACGGATACTTCATGCACTTCGGCACATAGATATCGACGCCCGGCTCATCGAATTCCGACTCTGGCGCGAAGACCCGCGGATACTCCAGACCAAATCCCGGCGGCGTCACCGGGCCGTTATCAACGTAATAGGGACTCTTTCTTCCCAATCGCAGCCTCTTGCCGAGCTCATTTTGGTGCTCCTGCGAAACTGGCCGGAAAGGCCAAGGCCGCATCAGATCCCTCGTCTCGGTCATCACCGCCGACCGTTCCGTCTTGCCGCCCGACGTACGGTACATATCGGAGCGATGGTAGCCGACGTAGGTCTGCCGCTGGTCGTCGTAATACACCAGCGATTGCGAGGCGCCGCGAAAGGGCAGGGCGGCCGTCTCGTTACGCGTGAACGTGTATCCATCGGGTGACGAGTACACAAACTGTCCGCGCCCGCGATACCCGCTGTAGTACTTAATTCGCTCCTCCGGCGGCGCATTGGGATCGACAAACAGGGAGCCGAGCCCGACGGGATCCTCGATTACGATATTACGCCGCCCCTGATACTCCCGGCCAAGATCCGGCGCACGGAAATGAACGCCATCGTCAGACTCCCAGACCGCCAGCGAGTTGTCGGGCCCGCGGAAGTAAAGGCGCACCAGGCCGTCGCCGCTCGCCTCGTTCTCGAACACGCTAACATGATTGCTGAAGCCCTTGTTTTCGAGCACGAGTTCCGCCAGTCGCGGCGGATTTGCTTGAAACGTGATGTTCTCGCTCTCGGACAGCAGTGCGTTATCGATGAAGACGTGTTTGCGGTCGCCGAGCGGAACGGCGCTCGCATCGTCCGCCTCCCCGGCAAACAGCAGCGGCGGGCCGGCCTTGAGCGACGGCGGCTCATATCCGTGGTGATACTTGGAAAAGCTCGACGGCGGCGAGAAGTCGGCTGTGTAGACCTCTCCTTGCGAGAAGCGCATCTCGTCCAAGGCGCCCGGCAGAGACCGTCTCCAATAACAATCGCGGCCGACGCTCATATAGTCTTCATCACCGACGTTAAGCGGCGCAAAGCGGCACTTCTCTGGTAACGGCTGAAGCCGCCCGTCCACATAGTGCCGTAATTGGCCTTCGTCGCCATCGAAAACAAAGGCATAGTGCCGCCACTGGCCTTTCTCGGCCGGCGCTGAAGCAATGGCGAGCCGCGTGCCGCTGGGTTGGTTCACCAGCACGAAAGTGAGGCCGTCTTCGGCAAGTAGCAGTTGCGTAACGCGATCGTTAGCTCCGCGCGGTCCTTCGCCGATCTCGAAAACAACGCTCTCGCCTTCCGCCGAATCGCCGCGCAAGCGAAACCAGAACTCGATCGTCCAATTCTGTTGGGCCAGGTTCAGCGACGAATTGGTTGGACTGCCAAAATTAACTTCCTGGCGCAAATGCCGCTCGCCACGCGTCATGAGAGCGCAAAACTGGTTGTTCTGCCAGGTTATCGCTGGCGCCGCCCCCGACCGATTCACGGCCATGCTCTGTTTCTCGGCAAGCCCCACGAGGAGCTCTTCCAGCGGATACCGCACCTTCGGCGGTTCGGAAGGTTCCAGTGCATTGCCAAACTTCCCCTCGACGATTCGCCCGCCGGGTCCAAGCACCAGGGGAAACCGGTTCGACCCCGCATCCCCCAGCACACAGCTCGGATAAATCCCTTGCTGCTCGTCGAACAGCCACAGGGCGATGACTTTGAACTGCTCCGCTGTCGCCGCACTGTGCGCCAGTGCGGCGAGGTGCAAGCATGCCAATGGCAGTACAAAGCGAATCAACCCCCGCGCGTGAAGAATCGAGAAGGCCATCGAGGGCTGCGCCTCCAACTGGCTATGAGTTATTGCGACAAGGCGTCCGCGCAGAGCGAGGGCGTGATCCAACAATAACAGCCGACCGCCATGGCCAGAAGAAGATGCAGACGCCTCAGGAGCCGACCGGCTCAAATTGCAAAGAACCGATTCTCAATCCGCACAATTGCGAACCGGCGCGTGGTTCAGTCCAATGCTACCGCGGCGTAGCATCGGGCAGGCCGCCGTCCACCGGGATGGTCGCGCCGGTGGTAGGGCTCTGCCGCGAGACAAGATAGAGTACCGCGTTACCGACGTGCCGCCCCGTTACGGCGGCCTTCAGCAGGTTGCGGTTGCGATAGTATTCATGCAGCTCGGCTTCGCTCATGCCGCGCGACTTCATGCGATCCTGGCCAACGAGATCCCACAGCCCTGACTTGTACTTGCCTTCCGAGAATACCGCGTCCGGTGCCACCATGTTCACGCGAATATCGTGGGGAGCGAACTCCAGGCTCGCGATCCGGCCAAGCTGATGGCAGGCCGCCTTCGTGGCGCTATAGGCGCCGAAGCCGGCGCTGGGCGAAGGGACGTTCTTGGTCGACATAATAACGATGTCGCCGCCCGCCGCCTGCTCAATCATCCGCTTGCCCGCTTCCTTCAGCACGACCAGCGTCCCGTCGACGTTTACCTTCTCGAGCAGTTGAAATCGCTCGACATCCATCTCCACGATCTTCGCGACATACGCGATGCCTGCATTGTGGACAACGATGTCGAGCCGATCGTACTTCGCGTAGACCTTATCGAGCGCGTCGCCGACCGCTTCGGGGCTGGTCACATCCATCGGCAGCCCGATCGACTGCTCTGGCGCGAGCGCGTCGAGATCCATGACAAACGAATCGAGCTTTTCGCCGGCCAGGTCCGTGGCTACCACCGTCGCGCCATTCTCCAGCAGCACTTCGCAAATGCCGTAGCCGATGGCGCCGGCCGCGCCGGTAACGACGGCCACTTTTCCGCTTAAGAGCTTATCCACGAATTTGCTCCAGCATGTACTGGATGTTCTCGGCCGGGTTGCCGGCGAAAGCCGCGCTGCCGGTGACGATGCCGTCGGGCCCCATCGCGGCGAGTTGGCCAATGTTCTCTTTGGTCACGGCGCCGTCCACGAAGATGACGATATCGTCCCGCAGCTTCCGCACCGCCGCAATCTTCTCCGGCAACGCGGCGATGAAATCTTGCTTGCCGGTGTTTGGCCCCACCGCCAGCACCACCGCAACGTCGATTCTATCGGCCACCGGCTCAAGCACGGCGACCGGCGTCCCCGGATCGAGCGAGACGCCGCGCAGAATTCCGCGTGACGGGTCATTAGCGTTCTCCAGCCGCCCAATCGCATCCAGCGCCGCCCCGACGTCGCACGAATGTTCGACCGAGAACGAGATGAGGTCGGCGCCCGCCTTGGCAAAATCGGCGAAGTGCTTCTCGGGCTGCTCGATCAGCAGATGCACATCCCGGAG
The DNA here is from genome assembly GCA_036381635.1 of Lacipirellula sp. GTDB lineage: Bacteria > Planctomycetota > Planctomycetia > Pirellulales > Lacipirellulaceae > Lacipirellula. Next base: position 8,836 of record DASVCM010000420.1, on the reverse strand, counting down.
CAGCCGCGTCTTCATCCCGGCCAGAATTGGCGCCCCCGCAGTGATCTTCGGCCATACGCGGCCGTCCATCACGTCCAGATGAAGCAGCACGCCGAACTGCTCCAGCAGCCGGATGCTCGCCCCGAAATCCATCACGTCGCCGGCCAGAATGCCGACGCTCAGCTTGGGCGGACCAGGGCGCAGCTCGTCGATGAGGGACTGAGTCATGTCGTTCCGAGGTCTGCCGAGCAGTCCGGCCGGACCCCTCGCCAGACCTCGGGGTGATTACGTCATGCTACGTTGCCGGCTCACTTGCCTTCGGCCTTCAGCGTCTCGAACAGTTGCAGAGCCTCAGCCGGCTTCATGTTCTCGTGAACCACCTTGTTCACCGCGGCCATCATCGCCTTCGGCGCGTCCGACTGGAAGATATTGCGGCCCATATCCACGCCCGCAGCGCCCTGCTGCACGGCGTTGTAGGCCATCGTCAGCGCGTCCAGCTCCGGCAGCTTCTTGCCGCCGGCCATCACAATCGGCACCGGGCACGAGGAAGTGACCGTTTCGAATTCCTCGGCGACGAAGTACGTCTTGATCACATGGGCGCCCAGCTCCGCACAAATCCGGCACGCCAGCCGGAAGTACTGAGCGTTGCGGACCATCTCCTTGCCGACCGCGGTCACGGCCATCACCGGAATGCCGTACCGCATCCCCATGTCCACCAAGCGCGTCATGTTGTGGACCGAGCGCGTCTCATGCTCGCCGCCGATGAACACCTGGATGCCGATGCCGGCCGCGTTCAGCCGGATCGCGTCCTCAATGTCCATCGCGATCTGCTCGTCGGAAAGCTCCTTCAAAATGCTCGGCCCGCCGCTGGCCCGCAGGAATACCGGCTTGCCAATGTCGGCCGGAATCAGCGACCGCACCACGCCGCGGGTGCAGAACAGCGCGTCGCACTGCGGCGCGAGCGGCACAATCGTCTGGTCGATCCGCTCCAGCCCCGTCGTTGGGCCCTGGAAGTAGCCATGGTCGAAGGCCAGCATAACCGTCCGGCCGGTCTTAGGATTAAACGTCTGCGCGAGCCGGTGCTTCATGCCCCAGTCGAGATTGCCGCTTCCCTTCAAGAAAAAGCCCGGAGTCTTCTGCGGCACGTCCGTGTAGTACTGCTTTTCCTTCTTGCTGACGTCAACTTCTGGCATGATTACCCTGCGTTTTCCGGCCTTCCCGGCGCGTGTGAATGTAAGCGAGAATCCTAAGCGGAGGGCATGGGATTCGAACCCACAACCCCTTTCGGGGCACCTGATTTCGAGTCAGGCCGCTGGCCAATTCGCTTACCCTCCAGCAACCAGAAAGTTTAACCGGCCCATCGGTGGCGGGCAATGACGAGCCACAGAGGGCAGACGGGGGTCAGGAGACAGCGATCAGAGATCAAGGTCAGGAATCAGAACGAAGTAGTCCGTTCCTTCTGACCCCTGACCCATGTCCCCTGACTCCTAGCGCCTGGTTCGCATTGTGCCGGGCGCGGGCGCAGAGACGAAATGTGCCGGTTTCGCACGGTATGCCTCCTGCACCTGCAGCGGCCAAAAGTCTCCGCTCCCATTCGCCAGAGGTCGATACCTCAGCTATCCACCTCCCTCACCCATGCCCGTGCGCTCCCTATGCCCAAGGAAAAGACTTACCGCATCGTCACCCGCGGCACAAACGGCGAACTCCGCGCCCGCGATTACGATCACCAAGAAGCCCTGCTCAAGATGCACACCCAGATCGGCATCGACGACTGCAGCACCGACCTCAGCCTGCGCGGGCTGCCCGTCTTCCGCGGGCTCATCGGCCCGATGCCGGAAGGCAAGGGCGTCGTCCGCTACGAGTCGCCGGAAGTCTTTGAAAGTCTGACGAAGGAGTGGGGCGCCAGCGGCAGCGGGCGGAAGTCTCGCCGCCGGGCGATGAGTTAACGCGGCATTCGCGGCACAAGGCGACCATCGGCGACGAATTGGATATTGCCGTCTTTGACGGTAACTTCGACCGACTTCGCAGCGGCGTCGATTGCGCCCCAAAGTTGGCCGTCTACTTTGAGCTGCGTTGGCGCCACAACAATCTGCGACCCATCGGTGTGGATCGTCGCGGCGTCGGCGGACGAAAGCATTGATATCGACCAGGCGTCGGACAGGACGCTGACGGATCTGCCGGTCGACAGGGTGCAGCCGCACGACCCGCCGGCGAGCACCACCGCAATAACGCCGCACAACAAGGTGGCCACGACTGCGCCAGCTACTGTAAGCAATCGACGCGCCATGGCTTCCCCAATGCTAAGAGGGCAAATCGGCGCGAAAGTATAGCGCCCTCATCGGGTTCGCCAAAGGCCACTACTGGGGAAATGTAGGTTGCCGATTGGATGGGCGCCGTGTGCGTCTATCGAAGGCCGCGGCGCCAAACCTAGCGACCCGCAACCCTCGGCGCCTCGGCAGGCGAACCGCTGCCGCCGTTCCGGCTCGGGTCGACCGCGACGCCGGGCTTGGCGTCAAACGGCGGCACCGGCGACAAACCGGTAACCTCGAGAATCTCTCGCTCATCGAGCGTCTCGCGATCTAGCAGCGCTTGCGCCAGCGCATCGAGCTGCGGGCGGTGCTCGCTTAAGCGACGACGCGCTTCGTCGTGACACTCCGTAATGATGCGATGGATCTCCGAATCGATGATCCGGGCGGTCTCCTCACTGAACGCCTGTCCGCCGCCGATTCCGCCAAAGCCTGAGAGATACTGATTCTGCCGCTCCGCAAGCTGCACCATCCCGAGTTTGTCGCTCATGCCCCACCGGGTGACCATCGCGCGAGCGAGGTTAGTGGCCTGCTCAATATCGCTTTCAGCGCCGGTCGTTTTACTGCCGTAGACCAGCTCCTCCGCAACGCGCCCGCCGAGCATCCCCACGATGCGGGCCCGCAGGTAGGGCTCTGGATAGTTGTACCGATCGCTGTCCGGACGCTGATACGTAACCCCAAGGGCCTGGCCGCGCGGCACGATCGTCACCCGGTGCACCGGGTCGGCGCCCGGGACGACCAACCCGAGAATGGCGTGCCCGCCTTCGTGGTACGCAATGCGCTCGCGATCGGCATGGCTCATGAGCAGCGGCCGCTCGGGCCCGAGCACGATCTTCTCCAAGGCGTCCATAAAGTCTCGCTGCCGCACCGCATTCTGCTCTCGTCGGGCCGCCAAGAGCGCAGCTTCGTTGACGAGGTTCTTCAGATCGGCGCCCGAAAGTCCAGGCGTGGCTGCCGCGAGTTCCTCCAGATTCACGTCTTCCATGAGCGGAACATTCCGGACGTGCACCTCGAGAATCGCCTGGCGGCCCTTTCGATCCGGAAGATTGACCACCACGCGCCGATCGAATCGCCCGGGGCGCAACAGCGCCTTGTCGAGGACGTCGGGCTGGTTGGTAGCCGCCAGCACGATGATCCCCTCGCGGCTGGAAAAACCGTCCATCTCGGTCAGAATCTGGTTGAGCGTCTGCTCCTGCTCGCTCGAACCGCCAATCGCCACCTGCCCGCGGGCGCGACCGATCGAATCGAGCTCATCGATGAAGATAATGGCCGGCGCGTGTTCGCGGGCCTGCTTGAACAGGTCGCGCACGCGAGCGGCGCCGACGCCCACAATCATCTCGACGAACTCGCTGGCGCTCATCGAAAAGAATGGCACCCCCGCCTCGCCGGCGACCGCGCGGGCCAGCAGCGTTTTTCCCGTGCCGGGGGCGCCGACCAGCAGGACGCCCTTGGGAGCCGTGCCGCCGAGCCGCGTGTACTTCTGCGGATCCTTCAAGAACTCGACGATCTCAACGAGCTCGTTCTCCGCTTCGTCGATGCCGGCGACATCGTCGAAGGTGACGCGGTCGGCCGTCTCCTCCTGGTCGTACCGCCGCGCGCGGCTGCGGCCGATCCCCATCAGCCCGCCGCCGCCGCCGCCCATGCCTCCGCCTTGTGCGGCGCGTCGGTACAGCCACACATAGAACAGAATCAGCAGCAGGGCAGGGCCGAAGCCGAACATCAACGTCCACAGCAGTCCGCCGCCCTGCTGGATGGGCTCGGCTCGAATCTCGACGCCGTGCTCGATGAGATACGACTCCAGATTCGGCCCGACAAACGAGGGAAGGATCGTGGTGAAGTTATGAACTTCGCGCGGCTCTGGATCCGCTCGCTCGGATGCTTGTGATTCTTCGGAAGCCTTCTGATTGGAATTGCTTGCCGTCTCCTCTTTCTCCTCATCAGTCGATTTCGTCTCCGACGGCGCACTCGCGTCCTGCTCTTCGCTCGCCGCCGTTTCGCTTTCCTTGGGCTGGGGATAGAGCACAGCCTTCACGAAGCGGCCGCTGATGTGGTCGCCGCGCGTGTAGATCGCCTCGACGTTCTTTTTGCCGACCTCCTCCTTGAACAGCGTGTAGGGCACCCCGACGGGAGCGTCTTCAGTGGGGAACAGCGTGCGGGCAATGAAGTAATTGCCGACGAGAATCAGCAAGAACCAAAGCCAAATCCGCCGCGGCGGCATTGCCGGGCCGCCGCTAGACTCGGGCTTACGGTCCTCCGCTCGGTTCGAGGGCTTGTCTTCGGTGCGTCGAGGTTGCTCGGGGTGTGTCATCAATGTCAATGATTGAATGCTTGGACTTACGGCGTCGTGTCGGTGGACGTCTTCAGATTCTTCGGAGCGAGTGTACGGATCGTCGCAACTTGCATACCGCGTGCAACTTACAGTTGAATGTGAGAACTAGATTGCAGTGCGGGCGGCGCGGCTTTGGATGTTAGTCAAAAGCCCGTTACGAACCCGTGAGAGCGTACTGAGAAACGCAATTTCAGGCGTATTTTCCTCCTAATCGCTGCAATTTTCTTGACACCGGTTGCAGTTGTCCATAAATTGCCAGCGGTTGCAATAGGCCAGACGAAGGCAGACCGGCGTCAACTCAAGTTCAGTACGTCGTGGCTAATGCAACCGGTGTCAGAACAGGGCTAAACGTCAGCCTGGCCTTTTGACCAACTCCTCATGGCTGCCACAATCTACGACATCGCCCGTCAGGCGGGCGTCTCCAGTTCAACGGTCGCCCGGGTGCTGCGCGGCGACACGAAAGGCGACCGCAAGGACAGTGCGGAGCGCGCGGCAAGGATTCGCCAGATCGCTCAGAACCTTGGTTATCGTCCAAATCTTCGAGCGCGAGCGTTCTCCGAGCAGCGAACACGCGGCGTCGGGCTGCTGTACACCGACGATTCATGGGTTTTCGAGGGCGTTAACGACAAGGTCATCCAAGGCCTGGTCCAGCAGCTCCGCAAGCATGAGTATCATCTGCTCCTGCTACCCATCGACGATGGCGGCGAGTGGGAAGATGTCGTCCTCGGCGGCCACGTTGACGGTTGCGTCACCTTTCAGTTCCTGCCAGAGGCCGTCCGCGCCGGCATCCGCGACACGAGCCTGCCTTGCGTGCTACTGGGCGACAACTCCGACCCTGAGCTGCCGCACATCGTGGTCGACGACGTCGGCGGCGCCTACACTGCGACGCGACATCTCATCTCGCTCGGCCATCGGCGAATTGGCCTTTACTTTCACCACACGATCAAACCCCACTGCAGCGTTCCGCAGCGGCGCGAAGGGTATGAGAACGCCATGCGCGAAGAGGGCTTGCAGCCCCAAATCTGGCACTGCGGCGAAGACGAAATGATGGCCGCGCTCATTCGCAAGTCCGACCGCCCAACAGGGCTGATCTGCTACTCCGATCTCGAGTCCACGCTCATCAGGCACGCAACGTGGCAATACGGCATGAACATTCCGGGCGATCTCAGCCTGATCGGCTTTAATGACAAGTTCGCCACCAAATACATGACGCCGCCGCTAACCACCGTCGGCTTCGACGCTAACCAGATCGGCGCCGACGGCGCCCAGATGATCATCCATAGCCTGAACGGTAACAACAGCCAAGACAACGGCCACCGCAAGGCCGTTACTATTAAAACGCAACTCATTGTCCGTGGTTCCACAGCAGCGCCCGCTTAGGCGGACGCCAGCGAAGACGATCATGTGTTACCTGCGTTTCGCAAGTCCAGGTTTCCTGGCCGCTTTGAGTACTTTGCACGACCTTGCCTACCCCGTGCCTTGGGGGGCAATGGGGCAGGCGAGGCGTGCATTAACCAATCCCCCTCCCTCGAAGGGATGGGCCAGGGGAGGGATTAGTCGACGGATCGATCATTAACGTTGAGCGTTTCACCCTCTCCTACCTTCGCAAGAAAAGTTCGTTTGAAACCACCCTAACGATCTCAATTGCAGGTCGGCAACTTTCCCCAGCACACCCGGGTCGACTTTCCGCGCCATCGAAAGGACCAATCATGCACCGCTTCAAATCGTTACGCGCACTTGACTGGAGACTCCCCTTAGTAGCCGCACTCATCGTAGCGCCGGTGAAGCTCAAGGCGGACACCGTTCTCTCCAGCTTTGAAGGCGATCTCAGCACGGCCATTGGAACCCCCTGGAAGTTCTACGATGCCAGCGGCGTGGAAGGCGAGCAGCTCTGGCCGCATCAATTCGTATCCGAAGGCGCCACCGACGGCGCTCAGGCGCTCGAGATTACTCATTTCAACAATTGGACTCACGGATTCAATCTGCAACCTGATTCCGATCAGGCTCGTCTCGACCTAATCGAACTATTCGCCACGCACGACACGTTGGAGTTCGATATCACAGCGCCCCCCGCCACTTCGTGGCGTCAAATCTTCGTCATTGTTAACAGTAGTCCCACCAATTGGAGCCAGGTGCAAATCGACATCCCGGCGAATACCACCACGCATTTCACCATGCCGTTGACGAACCCAGATCCAACCGACGCATCGAAGAACTGGAAGCAATCGGCCATTGACGGCGGCCCGACGGCGACCTATTGGGAAATCTTCGTCGCCCTGCAGGGCGCCGACCTTGCCCCCACGGCGGACTTCGACTTTGACAGCGACGTCGATGGAACTGATTTCCTCATCTGGCAGCAGAACGTCGGTTCGCTGACCGCGGAAGAGGGAGACGCCAACTTCGACGGCCTCGTCGACGGCGTTGATCTCGGGGCCTGGGAAGGCGAACTGGGCCGCTCCAGCACGACCGCCTCAATCGTCATTGACAACATCAAATTCGGCGGAGGCGCCAGCAGCATATTCGCCGTCCCCGAACCGTCGACCCTTGTGGGGGCGTTGCTTGCCATTGCGACCTTCGGACTGAGGAGGACGAAAAGCCGATCCCGACAGCAATCCGCCCGCAAGTAGGAAGCCGGCAATGAACTATTTGCTCAGGCGGCGTCCGGTCGCCGCTGCCCCAGCTTCGCGGCGCTTCCTAATCTTGGCGGCGCTGGCCTGCGTTTGCGGTTGCTCTCGCGGCAATCCCTACGACTTGGTCGAAGTCTCCGGCGCCGTGACGTACGAGGACGGGTCGCTCATCCCCGCCGAGACGATCATGCTTAAGTTCCAACCGCTCGCCGCGCCAAGGGATGCCAAGACGCATCCGCGAAAAGCGTACGGGCGAGTCAATGTGGCGGATGGAACCATAGGTCCAATGACGACGCATAAGTATGGCGACGGCGTTGTGGCTGGGCGTCATAAGGTGCTGATCATTCCGACCACCAGCAACGGTGAGATCACGCAGTTAGTTCCGGATGCGTATCGTAACCCGGCGACAACGCCCGTTGAAATCGACACGTCGGAGCAACCACTCGAAATTCGTGTGAAAAAGCCATAGCGGCCTGGCCAACTCAGACCGGGCCATCTGGCCTCGCGCTCAAATTCGAGTCGCAGAAGAATACCTCTCAACCCAGGCTACTCGCATGAAATGTCCAAGCCTTTCATATGCGTTGCGCCGCCTTCAATACGTCAGGCGTAGCGCGGGCTTCACCCTGGTTGAGCTGCTGGTCGTCATCGCCATCATTGGCGTGCTGGTGGCCTTGCTGTTGCCGGCTGTGCAAGCGGCCCGCGAGGCCGCCCGCCGTTCACAATGCACGAACAACATCAAGCAGCTCGCCTTGGCCTACATGAGCTATCACGATGCTAAGGAGGAGTTTCCACCGGCCCTCACCTATTCCGAACAGGCGCTGCGGGCCAAGGGCAATTCGCCGACCCGGGGCGGCATGCCGAACGTCGATACGAACTCCTTTCACGGCCCTAACTGGGTCATCATGATACTCCCCTATATCGAGCAGCAGGCGCTCAAAGCCAGATTCGATTTCACGCAGTACATTTCAGCAGAGATCAATCGCGAGCCCCGCGGCCAAACGATTCCCACCATGCTGTGCCCGTCGGATTCGTTCAACACGCAGATGTTTAGCGTTCCGGCGGGGTTGGGCGGCGACAATTGGGCGCGCGGCAATTACGGCGCGAACTCCTCCATCTCCCATGCGAAGGATGGAAACATCGCGTTTTCACCAACGCAGACAGACCCCGCGTTCATTTGGTTCTCGGATAACTTGGGCGGCGACTTCGCGTGGACCCGCGGCGTCATGGGCGGCAACACGTCCCTTTCCATCCGGCAAATCATTGATGGAACGTCCAATACCGTTCTGCTCTGCGAGCTGCGTTCCGGCATTAGCGTGTCGGACCGCCGCGGCATCTGGGCCATGGGGATGGCAGGCGCCAGCAGCATATGGGCGCATTCGACCGACGATTGCATCGGCCCCAACTCATGTGAAGCGGGCGCCGACAATATCTTGGGCGCCGCTCGCGTCATCGCGGAAGTGGGCGAATCGGTAATGCTTCAGGAGTGCATGGGAATCGGCGGCGGCGGAACGGCGAGCAACCAGGCAGCCCCCCGAAGCCTCCATACCGGCGGCATCAGCGTCGCCTTCGCCGATGGCAGCGTCGCATTCGTTACT
>DASVCM010000419.1:0-4145 GCA_036381635.1 Lacipirellula sp. | reverse complement strand
CACCGCGCCGACGGCAAACGCCACCGGCACAAATTGGCGCCACGACGCAATCTCGAATTCCGGCCGCGTCTGGTAGCGAATCGTCCACGGACGACCGGCGATATCGAGCGTTTCGCTCGTTTGGAAACGCCCTTCTCCTTGTGCGGCCGATTGGTGCAGACGTGAATCGGGCTCTGCGGCGCCGTCGTACACGGTAAAGTCGACGTGCGGCCGCCCTTCCTTGGCAAAGACGCCCGCGAGCAAGTCGTCCGCACGAAACGGGCTGTAGACGAAGCCGCGCAGCTTCTCGCGCCGGTCGGCGACGGTCGCCGGAACGCCGTCGCCTTCGTAAACGGGCATGTAGATCAGAAACCCGGCTTGCTTCCGCTCATCGATTTCCTGAACGAGCGTCACCTTGCCAGTCGCTCGGGGAAGGCCGGTGTCGCGCGCCTCCTCCATCGCCGCCCGGCGTGTCGGGTCGGTAAACATGTCATAGCCGATCGCCGCCTGGTTGCGTCGATCCAGCGGTTCGAGGAACACAATCGCATGGTACTCATTCCGCTCCTCGTCCGGCCAGACGCGAAAATCGTCGACTCCGTCCTCCCTGGCCGCAGCGACGCGGTCGGCCAGTTCTTCCGGCGCTATCCGCTCCGACCAGCCGATGCCCTGAATCCCCGGATAGGCCGCGGTCACGTCCAGCCGGGCGACGTAATCGTGGAACTCCTCGCGCGTAACGTCGCGCTGGGCGGCAATGTACGAAGCGCCCGCCCTCAACAGCGCCATATAGGTGTCAATGCGGTCCGTGATGGCATCCTGGGCGTTGGCAACGCTGTTGCGAAAGCGATCCTCGTCGCTCGCGCGAATGATCTCCGCCAAACGCCATGTTACGGCCGCGGTGGCGGCCAGTCCCAACAGCAGCACAAGGCCGGCCTTCCAGGCATAGCGGCGGCCATGTGAGCTGGACTCCATCGGCTCAAATAAAATTGGCGTACTGGGGAATGGAACACGCCTTGCACGCTAGGGAGAAGCGCACGGCGTCATCGATTGGCCGGCGGGCACTCTATGATAGCGGCGCCGGTCCTTCGCGTCCCGACCTTAATTCCCCTCAATCGTGCGGTGACGTCCGCCGTAGCGCCGGCAGAAGTAGACACCCCAGCAGGGCGCCTGCTAGCGAATGGGGCTCCGGTACGGCCGCCGCCGCAGATGTGCTGACCGGCGTGATACTTTGCTGCCAGGTCAAGAAGTCTCGCCCATCGACGAACAGGTCGCCGTCAGCATCGCCGGCCAAGGGCCCGCTCTCGGCGCTGCCGCCAAAACCGGCCGCCCAGACCTGCAGGTCGCCGGCGTCGACCACGCCGTCGCCATTGAAGTCCGCCGGCGCCGTCGCCGCCGCCGGCGTGACCGTGAGCACGACTGACGTCGGCAGATAAGCGACGTCCCAGGCCAGCGCGGCGTCGAGCGCCGGCAGCGACAGCGCGTCGAAGGCTCCCAGCACCTCGCCGGCGCGCAGCACTTCGAACATGTCGCCCGACGACAGTGTAAAGGTTGGCTCAATCGCCAGTTCGAACGTCCCGCCGAGCGTCGCGGCGCCGAGCACCGCGAGCTGGTCGAACGTTTCGCCCGCCGTGAGTCCGCCGGCTTCAAGCTGAACCAGGCTTGTACTCATTAATGTCAAATCGCCCGTGAATTCGAGTTGCGCCGCTTCCGGCCCCGGAGCTATGGTCCCGGCCATCGTCACGACGCCGGCCACTTGCCCGCCGCCCGTCAATACAGTTGTTTCCGAAAAGGTCGTCGGGTCGTTCAACTCGAGCACCGCGTTTTGAGCGACCAGGAACTCGCCGTCGAAGGCGCCGCTGCCGCCGAGTAAAAGGCGTCCTTCCTGTACGTCGGCGCCACTGATTTCCATGACGGTACCGCGAACCGCTGCCGCGCCGCGGCCGCGCTTGGTTAGGCCGCCGCCGGCGAGCACCACGCCGTTATTCAACTGCAGCAGCGCCGACTCGGCGACGTCGAGCGTCAATTCCGCCGCCGTCGCCGCGGATACGAGCCCTGTCATCTCAATGTCAGCGGCTTGCTCGACGCCGATCGCGACGTCCCCGCTGGTGAGCGAGACCTCGGCCAGCAAGTCCATGTTCCGGCCTGCAGCAAACCGCAGGGCGCCGAGTCCGCCGCCAGCGCCGGAGAGCGAAAAGCCCTCGCTGAGCGCTCCGTCGAGGTCCACGCGCACCGCGCCGCCAGCTTCCACGACGGTACGCTCCAAATCGGCGCCAAGCCCTGCGGCGTCGGTCACATCGGCAACGGCGCCACTCTTCACCGTGACCAGCCCGTTGAACGCGTTGTTGTCGGCAAGCTCGACGCCGACTTGCTCCACAATGAGGTGCCCGCCGCCGCTGATGCGGCTGATTCGCTCGCTGTCGAGCACGCGAACCGTCCCGTCGTTGACGACGCCCGCCGGCACGTCGGGGAACACGTTCCGCTCGCTCGCCGCCGTGCCGATTTGCAACGTTCCGCCGGCGTCGACGGTGATCAGACTGGCCATCGCGCCAGCCTCTGAAGGATCGAGCACCAGCAGACCGCCGCTGGCGATCGTGACGTCGCTTACCAGGGCGCCGGCGTCGCCGGTGATTTTCAGCGTGCCGCCGGCAATCTCCGTTTCGCCCGCATAGGAGTTGCCTGAGTTTGCCAGTTCCAGCGCCGCGCCGGGGCCGACCCGCAGGCTGCCGCCGACGACGCCGCCGGGGCCGCTGAACACGTAATCATCCGCCCCTTCGACGGCGATGCTCGCCGGCGCCACGTCCTGGGTGATCAGCACGTCGTGGCTGGCCGCGCGATCGTCGAAGACGACCTGATCGCCGTCGCGGAACGTATCCGGCCCGAAGCGGTTCGTGAAGTTTGCGGTGACGCCGTTGTCCCACTCGTTGTTCGTGGCGGCCATCCACACCAGCGCGTCGGACGTCATGACCGCTGCCGAGACCTGCAGCTTGTAAAGCTGAATGTCATTCTGGACGCCGGTGACTTTGACGAAGTAATCGCCCGGCTCGAGTTGCCGCACGATCGTCTCGCCGGCCCCAAGGCCGCCGGTAGCGGAAGTCGCGAGCGTCGTAAATCCGTCGCGGTCGATGAGCGCCAGCGTGAGGTCGTTCAGCGCCGCCGAGTTGAAGCTGGCCTGCGTTTGACCTTGCCGGCCCACCGAATAGGTCGTTCCCTGCGGCGTCAGGCTCAGCGTCACGTCGACCGACTCTTGGAGCGTGAACCTAAAGAAGTCGACGTCCGAGTCGTCGTCGATGCTGATAAAGTCGGTGTGCGCGTCGCTGACGGTCGTCGTGCCGCCGTTGGCGCCGACTGTCTGCGACTGCGTCGTCGAGACTACCCCCAGCGGCGTCGCCCGGCGACTGGCGTTGTTATCAAAACCTTTCTCGTAGACATCGCCGTACAGCCGCTGCAGTGCGAGGATGTCGTCGAGCTGCGGCCCGTCGAACGAGGTGCTCAAAATCGGCTCGATCAAGAACCCCGACGTGCTCGACTCGACGTGGGCGATTCCCACGCCGTGCATGGCCTCGTGCATGATCGTGTTGCGGAAGCCGCGAAAGTCGTCGAACGTGCCGCGGAAAAAGCTCGCCTTGTCGGTGTTGATCATCATTTCGCCGTAATCGGGGCCGTAATTCGACGCCAGCGTGTTCGAGCCGCTGCCGTACGACTTGCCCCCGATGCGGATGTCGCCGCGTGCTCCGAGGGCGCCTCGTGCCGCCGTCGTATCGGCGAACGCAATCCCCGAATCGGCCGGCTCATAGACGAATGTCAGCCCCGACAGGGCGCCGAGCCGGTCGAACGCCTGCTCGAAGATCTCGAACCACGGCCGCTGCGTCAGATCACTGCCGCTGCCGCCGGGCCAATTCGTGTCGAGAAAGTTCCGCAGGTTGCTCGGCGTCGTCCCGCCGTTGTTCCCCGGAATCGGCGTGCCGTCGGGGACGAAGCTCCAGGTCAGGATCGCTGGAAGTCCCACCGAGCCGCCCACGCCAATGGGTCCTTCCGTCGCTGTGCGCGTCCAATGGTCGTCGGCCTCGTAGCCCCACGCCGCGGAGCCATTGGACAACGCCAGCAGTAAGTACAGAACGCTCCGCTTCATATCCCGCCCTGGATTCCCCGAGTACGCCCGCAGAGAGGGG
>DASVCM010000418.1:0-3842 GCA_036381635.1 Lacipirellula sp. | reverse complement strand
GAACGATGACCAGGGCCAGTCGCGAACACGCTGGACCAGGCCGTGTTTGAGCGAGTTAACATGGACGTAGTCGACACAGCGCTTCATGTCCGACTCATCCCGGACAGTGTGCTCGAAGAAGCGTCGTTGCCAGAGGCTGCGCTCGCCTTTCGACTGTCGGCTGGCATTGGCCGCCGCTTCCGTTCCGCCCGCCTTGAGGTAGTTCAGGGTGAATCGCTTCTTGATCAGCTTCCAACGGGTGGAGTAGCCGCTGTCGCTGGTCGGGAGCGTCCAGACGGTGTGCAGGTGGTCGGGCAGGAGGACGATGGTCTCAATGCGAAACGGACGCCGCCGACGAATCACGCGAATGGCATCGCGAAGGCAGGCGCGAGCCGACTCGTCGCACAGCCAAGGGCGACGCCGCTGGGTGACCACGGTGAAGAAGTACGTCCCGCCTGCCACGCGCCAACGGCGGTAGTCGGTCATAAGCTCCGGTCGTCGAGGAGAGATAGGACGGGTTGGCCTTCCGCGGCAACCCATCAGTCGAGCGGAAATGATACCCCAAGTGATGGGTTCCCGCTGCGCGGCGAACCCATCCTGCCGGGTGGGAAACCCATCCTACGTTAGCGCTGCACGCGGGCCGATCCGCCTTTGGCGAGGGCTTCGACCTCGGGGAGCTTCGCCATCGTGACGTCGCCGGGGAAGGTGGTGAGCAGGGCGCCATGGGCCCAGCCGAGGCGGAGGGCTTCTTCGGGGGGGCGGCCGGTGATCAGGCCGTAGATCAGGCCCGAGGCGAAGCCGTCGCCGCCGCCGATGCGGTCGACTACGTCGAGCTGCATGGCGGGGCTGACGTACTGCTGGCCGTCGAGCCAGAGGACGGCGGCCCAGTCGTGGCGGTTGGTGGAGTGGACTTCGCGGAGCGTGGTGCCGACGGCCTTGATGTTCGGGAAGTCCTTTTGGACGCGCTCGATCATCTGAAAGAAGACATCGGGGTCTAGTTTTGACTTATGGGATTCGACGGCGGGGCCTTGGATGCCTAGGCCCATTTGCAGGTCTTCTTCGTTGCCGATGAGGATGTCGACTTCGGCGGCGATGCGGCGGAAGACTTCCTGGCCCTTGGTGGCGCCGCCGAGGGTGGCCCAGAGCTTGGCGCGGTAGTTGAGGTCGAAGGAGCGGATGGCGCCGGCGGCGCGAGCGGCCTGCATCCCTTCGAGGATGGTTTGGGAGGTGGTTTCCGAGAGGCTGGCAAAGATGCCGCCGGAGTGAAACCACTTCACGCCGCCGGCGAAGATCTCCTGCCAGTTGAAGTCGCCGGGCTTGAGCAGGGCGCCGGCTTCGTTGGCGCGATTGTAGAAGACGACCGGCGCGCGGGCGCCGGCGCCGCGGTCGCTGTAGACGGTGGCGATGTTCGGGCCGCGCACCCCGTCGTGCTTGAAGTGCTTGTAGAAGGGGCGGACGCCCATCGCGCGGATTTGCGTTTGCACGAGCTCGCCGATGCCATTATCGACCATTGCCGTGGCGACGCCGGTGTTCAGACCGAAGCAGCTCGCGAGGTTGGCGGCGACGTTGTACTCGCCGCCGGAGACGTGGATCTCCAGAGACTTCGCATTGCGGAAGGGGATGATGCCGGGGTCGAGACGATGGACGACGGCGCCGAGGGCGAGGAAGTCGAGAGCGGCGTTTTGGGGGATGCTTAGTGCGGGCATGTCTGGATGCTGGATGCTCGATGCTGGATGCTTGATGCTGGATATCGAACATCCAGTATCCAGCATCCAGCATCTAGATGGAACTGGTGGAGAAACCGCCGTCGACGACGATGTTCTGGCCGGTGACGAACGAGGCGGCTCGGGGAGAAGCGAGCCAGACTACCGCGCCGGCCAGTTCATGCGGTTCGCCGAAGCGGGCCATCGGGGTGTGGCCGATGATCTGTCCGCCGCGCTCGGTGTACGAGCCGTCTTCTTTGAAGAGCAGCGTGCGGTTCTGCTCGGCGGGAAAGAAGCCGGGGCTGATCGCGTTCACGCGCACGCCCTTGGCGGCCCACTCGCGGGCGAGGAACATCGTGAGGTTCAGGACTGCGGCTTTCGCGGCGGCGTAGGCCACGACGCGCGAGAGGGGGATCATCGCGGCCATCGAGGCGATGTTGATGATGCTGCCGCGCTGGTTGGCGACCATCGTTTCGCCGAACACTTGCGAAGGAAGCAGGCTGCCGCCGACGAGGTTGAGGTCGAAGACGCTGTTCCAGGCTTCGCGCGGGAGTTTGCAGAAGTCGGCGCCGGGGGGAAGCGTCGCCTCGGGCTTGTTGCCGCCGGCGGCGTTCACCAGGACGGTGACCTGGCCGAGACGTGACTCGATGGCATCGCGCGCGGTGCGGAGCGACCCGGGATCCAGGGCGTCGACAGATTGGAAGACGGCCGCGCCGCCGGTGGCTTCGATGGCCTGCACGCGCTGCCGGCCGCGCTCTTCGCTGCGGCCGAGGATGGCGACTTGAGCGCCATGGGCGGCGAGGGCTTCGGCCATGGCGCCGCCGAGGGCGCCGGTGCCGCCGATGACGGCGGCAACTTCGCCGTCGAGATTGAAGATGTCGGAAAGCATTGACACTCAAGAGGTTAGAGGACCATGAGAAGTGGCGGGGGCTGGGCATTGCCGGCTGCGGCTGGAGCGCCAATAGCAAAGCTCAAGGTAGTAAAGCTCTTTGATACGCTAAGGCCGGCTTGCTTTCTACGGTTCTTTTCGGGCGCGACGCAGAGTTTCTGGTGTCGCCGAGACCACCGCCAGGCTGCAATTAAACCATTTCATCATCGTCCGTAATGGTCGCTCGGCACTTTTAATGTGGAACCGAATTTGCAGCAGTGTCCTGGTCGCGCAGGCCAGCGTGCGATTCGAGCAGGGCGACAGGGTAACTCTTCCAAGAGTGTATTGGGGCAGGCAACCGTATGGAGCAATCCAGGGATTCGGCCGCGGCCGACGGGCGGGAAGCCCGGAGTCTGGCTGCGGATGCAGGGACCGCTGAAGATCGCCCATTCATCGTTGGAATCGGGGCATCGGCAGGCGGGCTAGAAGCGCTCGAGCGGCTGTTTAAGAATATGCCGGCCGACACCGAGCTGGCGTTCGTCATCATCCAGCATCTATCGCCCGACTTTAAGAGCCTGATGGACGAGTTGTTGGCTCGCCACACCCGGATGGTAATCCACCGGGTGGAAGACGGGATGCCGGTGGAGCCGAATTCTATTTATCTCATTCCGCCCCGGAAAGAGATGATTATCTCCGGCCGCCGACTGCTGCTGACGGACAAGGATCCCGATCAGGAGCTAAGCCTGCCGATTGATCATTTCTTCCGGTCGTTGGCCCAGGATGTCGGGCGCTGCGCGGTGGCGGTGGTTTTGTCGGGGACTGGGAGCGACGGTTCACGCGGAATTCGCGACGTGCATGAGGTCGGCGGGCTGGTGATCGCCCAGAGCGAAGAAACGGCGAAATTCGACGGCATGCCGAAGAGTGCGAAGGATACCGGCGTGGTCGATTTGGTGCTTGCGCCTGAGGAGATGCCGCAGGCGATTATTCAGCATTTAAAGCACACGCGCTACGAGAAGTCCTGCTCCTATCTTCCCTCGCTCGAAGAAGATCCGCGGGGCGGATTGGGGACAATCTTCAGACTGCTGCGGGAGGAATACGGCATCGACTTCTCCCACTACAAGCCGAACACGGTGACGCGGCGGATCGATCGGCGGCTGTCGCTGCTGCAGGCGCGCAATCTGGACGATTATGTGGGCCGGCTGCAGTCGGATGCGGGCGAGCTCAACGCACTATATAGGGACTTGCTGATTGGCGTTACGCGGTTCTTCCGCGATCGAGAGGCGTTCGAGCGG
>DASVCM010000417.1:0-3272 GCA_036381635.1 Lacipirellula sp. | reverse complement strand
CGCGCCAAGATCGCACGCTGGATCGACGGGCTCGACCGATTCTGAGGAACTCGCTCCAAGTGTGGTATCATTAGGTCATGACCCTTTGCATCCACATTCCAGATGACGTGGAGTCCGCTTTGCGGACGCAGCTTGGCGATGCTTTGGAGCGCCGAGCCGTTGAGGATTTGGCAGCAGCATGGTTTGGCGAAGGCCGAATCTCCTCACGGCAGGCTGCGGCTCTTTTGGGCCTCTCGCTCTTCGAGGTTCATGATTTCTTGAAGCGCAAAGGCGTGGCCCTGCCGATGTCGATCGACGAAGTGCAAAAGGATATCGCATCGCTCCGGATGACGAGAGAAGCGTGATCGTCGTATCCGACACGAGCCCACTGGCGTACCTCGTCGAAATTGGCCTCGCGGACCTGCTGCCCCAACTAATATGGCGAAGTCATTGTACCGACGTCGGTCGCGATTGAGTTGAGGCACGTTCGATCGCCGGTCGCCGCGTGGATCGAATCTGCCCCCTCGTGGCTTCGCGTCGAAGTTCCAACTCAAACAATTGATGATTTCGAACTCGATGAGGGCGAGCGAGCGGCGATTGCTTTGGCAGTCGAAGTCAACGCAGACTTCCTCCGCATTGACGAGCGTCGCGGCCGAGAAGCCGCGACGCGCCGCGGACTGAAAGTCGCCGTGACGCTAGCTGTTGTCGTCGACGCCGCCAATCGCGGCCTGTGCGATGGCCTCGCCGCGATCGATCGACTTGAACGATCGAACTTCTACGCTTCGTCCGAGCTGCTCGCGCAGGTACGCGCAATGCTCAAGTCCTAACGAATGCTGCCGCAATTCGAGCCCAGCTATCGCGGTTTACGCCAGCTCGCTCGGCTTCCGCGGCGGCGCCGCGCCCTCGACCTTCAGGTCCACTTCCGGCGTGTCGTCGCTCTCCAGGTCGAACCAAGCGTGCTTGAACTCGATCCGCCGGCCGGTCTTCATGGCGATGTTCGAGGTAAGCGCGATGATCGCGTCGGCCATCGCCACTTTCGGGCCGCACTTGGGCTGATTCTCTTTGTCGGGATTGCGGATGCACCAGGCCCAGTGCTCGATTTCCTCCTTATAGCCGCGGCTGACGTTCTTGGGCGTAGCCGCCTCGGCGATCGGCGCCCCGCCGCCGGTTTCGTAGGTGCTCATCGCGGCCTTGCCGCCGGAGCCTTCCTTGACCTCGATCTTCGTGTTCGCGTCGCCCCCTTTGAACAACAGCGCCTCTTGCTCACGGTCGAGAATCAGCGTTCCCGCGGTCCCGAGCACCACCTCGCCGTAGCCGCCGAAGCCGTTGCCGTTGATCGACGAATAGGTGACCGCGATCTTCTTGTTAGGGTCGGCCACCTTCTCCTGCTTCTTGAAATCCTCGTAATAGCCGATCGCGGGGAACTCGAAGTTGCAGTGGACATGGTCTTCCACTTCGCGGTTTGCCGGAAAGAGGGAGCGGAATCCCACGCCCTGCACGGCAATCGGATAAACCTTCTGGCCGTCGTCTCGCTGCGAGCTGACGAAGATGCTCGCGGCGTCGAGCTGGTGACTGCCCAGCTCGGCCATCAGGCCGGCGCCGGTGCGGTCCCACAGCCGCCAGCGAATCAACTCCTCCAGCGGCGAGCACTCGTATCCGCTTGCGAGCGTCTTGCCGCGGTACCCATACTTGTCGGCGTCGACCTTGAAGTCGGCCAACTGCTGCTTCTTCTCCGCAACGCGCGCGGCGAGCTTCGCGGCAGCGGCGACTTCCTTTTCCTTTTTCGCGGCCTTTTCTAAGTTGAAAAGCTGCTCAAGCATCTCGTACTCCTTGCGGAGCGCGTCCTCGGCATCCGTGCCGCCCTCGCTGCGAACCTTTCGCCGCAGGGCGATATATTCCTCTTCGCTCATCAAGCCGACCGGCATCAGCGGCGACCAACTATCGTTGCCGGGCAGGTTGCCGCGATGCCACTGGGCGCGAATGTGGTGCAACCCGCCCAACAGGCCGCGGCGAATCTGGTCCACCGCGTTCGCATACAGAATGCTGTAGTGCCGCTGGTGCCCGACGGCCATCACAATCGGATTGCCGTTGACGTCCTTGCTGCCGGCGGCCATGCGCCCCATCTCTTTACACTGCGAGATGGTCTGCGCCATCAGCTTCTCGCACAGCACGTGCTTGCCGGCCTGCATCGCGGCGACAGCCGCTTCATCGTGCAGCCACAGCGGCAGCGCGATGATCACCGCCTCGACATTCGGATCCTTGATAAGCTCCTCGTACCGATCCGTATAAACCTTGACGTGCGTCCGCGCGGCGTCTTCGGTTTCCCAGCCGTACACCTTCATCAAGCCCGGACGGGCGTTGAGATTGGCCGAGTCGCCGTGAAACGCGCGGTGCTGGTTGTACGGCCGAATGTCGGCGATCGCCACCACGTCGACATACTCCGGGTTAAGCGCCCCGATGAGCACGCTTCCTTCGTCGCCCGTGCCGATAATGCCCACCCGCAGCGGCTTCTCGACGCTCGCCCCGTAGCCGAAGTACATCGACCCCAGGCTCGCCCCGGCCACGCCGCCGGCGATGATCCCCTTGAGCACGTCGCGGCGATTGGGGTCCGAACCGACCGCCTCGTAAAAATTCTGCTTACCGATCTCGCGTTGTTCGGGCGTGAGATTCATGTCTGACGAACTCCTAGCGACCGCAACAGCGGCGGGTCAGTGCGCTAATGAAATAATCGAGTCCAGCCCACCGCCCTGCCCGCGACGCGAACAGGACCATCAGTCCGGCGATCTCGACGAGTTGATAGTAAGAAGGATCGATCGGCCCGGCCGGCGCCGCAATCCACGGCGGCTGCGCGGCCAGAACGGAGACGAGGAATAATATCCCGCCAGCCGCCGCGAGGCGCGTGAACAGCCCCAGCATGAGCAGCACCCCCACGCCGATCACCAGCGACGTAATGGCGATGTTCATCCAGTGGAGGCTGCGGGCCTGGTTGTCAGCCGGCAGCGTGTCGTACGACTCCATGACCGCTGGATCGTTGACCTGATCGGCGTTCAAAATGTCCCGCAGATCATCGTGAAGATCCCGCTCAATCGCCCGCACCTGGGCCAGCCACGGCGACGAGGCCGCGGTCGTTTCCGCTCGCTTTTCGGCGATCCGCTCCTGCTCGTGCGGCACGCTCTGGGCGCCCGGCGAGGCCTCCATCTGCTCCAGGCGCCACAGCTCGTGCCGCCATTCGACAATGTCGCTGGCCTGGCCGGCCAAATAATCGGCGAGCTGTTGCCGACGAACTTTAAGCG
>DASVCM010000416.1:0-5773 GCA_036381635.1 Lacipirellula sp. | reverse complement strand
CTTGGGAGGGCGAAGCTCCTGCTGAGCCGCGAACCCAGTGCGCGCTGCGCGGCTCGGCAGGAGTCTCGCCCTCCCGTAGATTTGCCTGCCCCGTTATAGGGCTCGCAGGAACTGGATAGCGTTCGCCACCTCTTCGGTCGGCCGCGGTGAATTTCGCCGCTCGACGGTCAACCAGCCGCGGTAGTCGTGCTCTTCGAGCAGGCCGAGCAGCTCCTCAACGTCGGCCATTCCGCGACCAAGTTCTACCGTGCTGCCGGCGGCGCCGCCGAGTCCGCGTACGGCGTCGTTGGCGAAGGTATGGACTACTTGCGGCCCAAGGCGTTCGAGGAACTCTCGCGGCTGACGATTGTTGAGGATCAGGTCGGCCGGGCTTAGATCTACGCCGACCAGTCCGTCGGGAAGCTCTTCTAGGAAGCCTTTCAAGTCCGCTGGATGGGCGGCCGGGCATTGTAGGGCAAGTTGTACGCCGAAGCGGTTGCCGCTCGCTGCCAGCGCCGTGATCGCTTCCAGCAGCGTCGAACGCGGCGGCTCGTCGGGCGGCGGGAGCGGGCCGAGCGAAATGAGCATTACGCGCGCTCCCAGCTTCGACGAGGCGCCCAGCGCCTGGCGCGTGGCGTCGATCCGCCGGTCCAAATCCTGGGTCTCGGCATAGCCGCGGCGGGTCGGAAAGGCCGTCGATGCGACCCGCACATTCAGATCATCCAGCAGTTTACGCAGTTGCCGCAGGGCGGTGTCGGATAGTTCCGCCGCCGGCAGCTCGTGGCGCAGGTCTAACTGCACGCCTTCGCCCCCCAGCCGACTGGCCGTGTGCAATGCTTGCCTAAGCGGTTGTGCCAGGCATTTCGTCTGTACCGCGACTTTGATGCCGATCATCGGCGAAGGCCCTCCGTACGCTCCCACATGTCCGCCCTGGCGAAGTTGTTGATTCTAGCCGCCCTGGCGGCGATCGAAAGTCAGTCGCATCACCCCGACGCGGTCGAGGTGTTTCGCTGCGACTTCGGTCGCTCGTGGGACGTCAACTACGACGACTGGCCCGACAAGTGGCAGCGGGAGTTTGGTCCCAAGCTGCCGCAATACGTAACGATTGGCATCGAGCACGATGCGCAGGCGTCGTCGGGAAGCTGCCTGGCGGTGCGTGCCAACGGCGGCAGCGCGCTGGTGCGAAGCCCGTGCGCCTCGGTTTCGGACAAATTCAGCTACAAAGTCGAAGCTCGCCTGCGCGTAACCGGCGTGCGGTATTCTCGCGCGCAGATTCGTCTGGAATTCTGCGACGAGGAGAAGAACGTCCTGCAATCGGCCGAGGGCGCCTGGTTCCGCGCGACCGAGGGGTGGGTCGACACGCACATCGGGCCGATCAATCCGACCGACCCGCGCATTAGTCTCGCGCGCGTGGCCTTGGTCGTCGAGCAAGGATCGCGCGCCGACCTGAGCGGCGAAGTGGCCCTCGACGAGGTATGGATGGGCCGCCTGCCGAAGATGACGGTCAAGACCAACAGCGCGTTCAACGTTTACACCGACCGCGATGAAATCGAAGTCACCTGCGACCTCTCGGGAATCCTCGATAGCGATCCCGATATCCTGTTCGAGTTGCTCGACGCGAGTAGCCAGCGGCTCGACGGAAATCGGGTGCAGCTTGAAGGCCGGCTGATCGACGTGCGGCGAAGCAAGGCGTCGGAAATCATCGAATCGGACGACTCGCGGCGTGCGGCGTACGCCGGCGTCACCTCATGGCGGCCGCCGATTCGCAAGCACGGGTTCTATCGCGTTCGCGTGACGATGGAAACCGCCGAGGGTCTTCTCAAACGCGATGTCATCAACGTCGCCAAGGCGCCGCCGCTTACCCGCACACAGACCGGAGAATTCGGCTGGTCGCTCGCCGGCGACGAGATTCCTATCAGCTTTGAAGATCTGGCCCAGCTACTTCCCCGGGTGGCCATTCATTGGGTCAAAGTTCCCGTCTGGTATAGCCAGTCGGAACCGAGCCGCGGCGATGATATTGTGTTGCTCGCCGAGCAGTTGGCGGCGGCCGACATCGAAATGGTCGGCGTGTTGGACGGCCCGCCGGCCGACTCGGAGCTGGCCGCGAAGCTTCGCCCGGGCGCGGCGATCGTCGACACGATCTCGCTCGACCCGTCGACCTGGATGCCGCTGTTGGACCCGGTCATCACCCGACTATCGCTGCGGGTTCGTTGGTGGCAGTTTGGCAGCGACTACGACGCCAGCCTTTCGATGATGCGGAATCTGGAAGCGGAACTCGGGAAGCTTCGGGAAAAGCTGTTCCGCTTCGGGCAAGAGGTCCACCTGGGGATCGGTTGGACTTGGAACCAAACGTCCGCGGCGGAAAGGCAGGCCACGTGGGAGTTTCAGCAGTACACGGCGACGCCGGCGCTCACCGGCCGCGAGTTAGGCGCCTATTTGGATCTACCGAAACGCGGCAACATCAGCCGTTGGGTGCTGATCGAGCCTCTTTCGCGCCGCGAATACGACCTGGAGACGCGAGCCCGCGACCTGGTCGAGCAAATGCTCGCTGGAAAGATCCACGGCGCCGACGCGATCTTCATGGCTCGGCCGTTCGACGACGACCGGGGCCTGATGACCGACCGCGGCGAACCCGGTGAGTTGCTGTTGCCCTGGCGGACGACGGCCTCGCTGCTCAGCTCGGCCAAATACCTGGGCGCCTTGCAGTTGTCCGGCAGAAGTCATAACCGGCTATTCCAGACGCCGCAGGGCGAAGTAGTGATGGTCCTCTGGAGCGACGAGCCGACGCGGGAGCTAGTGCAACTGGGCGAGGGGGTGCGCATTCTCGATGTCTGGGGGCGGCAGCACATCCCGGAACAACGCGACGGCCGTCAGGTGCTCGAAACGGCGCCGCTGCCGCGATTTATCGTCGGCATCAATCCGTATGTCGCGAGGTGGCGGATCGCGACGAAATTCGCAACCCAGCACGTCCCGAGCGTCTTCGGACAAACGCATGCCAACGAGATCAAGATTACGAACACCTTTCATCAGGGCGTCGGCGGGGTGGTCGAGTTAGTCGGACCTGAAGGCTGGCAGATCTCGCCGGCCAAGATCGACTTCAAGCTGGCGGCCGGAGAAACCATTTCGCGGCCGTTCGAAATCGCCTTGCCGTTCGACGCCAGCAGCGGCGCCTCGCCGATACGCGCCGATTTCGTCGTCGAGGCAGATCGGCAGTACCGGTTCAGCGTCTATCGCGATCTGACCGTGGGCGACGGCGAAATCCAGCTCGAAACCTCCACGCGCCTGGAGGCCGACGGCTCGCTGGTCATCGAACAGCGGATGACCAACAACGGGGGCGCGCTGGTCGACTTCAAATGCTTGCTGTACGCCCCAGGGCGGAGGCGGCAGCGAACTCAGGTTTTCCGGCTTGGCAATAACCCGGACGTGAAGATTTACCGCTATCCCGACGGCGCCCAGCTCCTGGGCGCCGAGCTATGGTTGCGCGCGCAAGAGGTGGACGGAGCGCGCGTGCTGAACCACCGGTTCCTCGTCGAGCAATAGTGCGCCGGGCGTGGTAGCGCCGGCGGGATGCTTGATGCTCGATGCTGGATGTTCGATACTTGTGTGAGCCACGCCGCGCCGCGGGCCATCCAGCATCCAGCATCCAGCATCGAGCAATCGCTTATGCCCACCGTCGGTGAAGTTGCCCAGGTACTCGAGCAGTTAGCCCCGCTGGCGCTTGCCGAAGATTGGGACAATGTGGGGCTGCTCGTGGGGGAGGCCGACTGGCCGGCCGAGCGCATCATGACGTGTCTCACCGTTACGGGCGACACCGTCGATGAAGCCATCGGGCAACGGGCGAACGTCATCGTTTCGCACCACCCCCTCCCCTTCCGACCGGTGAAGTCGATTACCTCCGCGACGACCGTCGGCCGGCTGCTGCTGAAACTCGTTCGCCATTCGATCGCGGTCTACAGTCCGCATACGGCTTTCGATTCGGCGTCGGCCGGCATCAACCAACACCTGGCCATTGGATTGGGCCTGCAGGAGATCATGCCGCTGAAGCCGATCGTCGGCCGCGATCCCGATGAAGGCCATGGACGGTGCGGGCTGGTCGGAGAACCGCTGACGCGCCGCGAGTTGGCCCACCGAACCAAGCAGTTCTTGAACCTTGAATCGATTCGCATCATCGGTTCCGAGAACGAAAGCGTGACCCGCGTCGCGGTCGCTTGCGGCAGCGGCGGCTCATTCCTGGACGCCGCGGCCGACGCCGGTTGCGACGTTTTGGTAACTGGCGAGGCGACGTTCCACACTTGCCTGGAGGCGGAAGCCAGGGGAGTCGGCCTCGTCCTGGCCGGCCACTTTGCAAGCGAACGATTCGCGCTGCTCTCGCTGGCCGATTACTTGAACGATCAGCTTTCGGGCGTCTCGGTTTGGGCCAGTCGAACAGAGCGCGATCCGATTCGGGTGGTCTAACGCTGGGGTGCACGGACCGGTCTCCGTACCGGATCACCGGCACGCAGCGCATATCTTGCCAGTATAGGAGTTTACAGCAGCCCAAGCGCCCCGTGGCAAGCGTTGACCGGGCTTGCCGCCCGCTTAGAATGGCCCCTAGGTTGCAGGGACTGCTAGCGAGCGGCGGCGCGGTTGAACTCAGTCCCGCCGCGCCGCGTATCGGAACAATCGCCTCGCCGAGCCAAGAGGCCCTGGAACCCACCGCGAGCAATCTTTCATGAGCAATCAACCCCTGATGGCAGATAGCACGGCGGGACTGCGTTTTCTTACCGCCCTGCCCGTTTACAACGAGGCTGCTCACGTCACGGCAGTTCTCGACCAGGTCGTGCGGAACGCCCAGGACGTACTGGTGGTCGACGACGGTTCGACCGACGGCACGCGCGATCTGCTGACCCGCCGGCGCGATGTGACAGTGGTTTGTCATCCGCAGAATCGCGGCTACGGCGCGGCGCTCAAGACCGCATTTGAGTATGCCATCGCGCATGGCTACGACGTACTGGTCACAATCGACTGCGACGGCCAGCATGAACCGCAGCGGATCTCGCAGCTTGCCGCGGCTTGTGCGGACGCTGACATCGTCTCCGGCAGCCGCTATTTGGAAATGGATGAGAGCGCGCGTCAGGCGCCTGCGGATCGCCGGCGGATCAACGTCCAGATCACTGACGAGCTCAATTGCCGCCTGGGCCTGAAGTTGACCGACGCCTTCTGCGGATTCAAAGCCTATCGCGTCGAGGCGCTCAAGAAGCTCAAGGTTACGGAAAGCGGCTATGCCATGCCGTTGGAGCTTTGGGTCCAAGCCGCCTGCCAAGGGCTGCGGATTATCGAATTGCCGGTGCCGCTGATCTACCTGGATGAGAAGCGGAGCTTCGGCGGGGCCCTTGACGATTCGGCCACCCGGCTGGCCTATTATCACTCGGTCATCGATCAGGCGCTGCAGGCGTGCGTTGGCAGCCAGGCGGCCAGCCATTTGCCGGCGTTCCCGTGTGCTGAGATGTTTCAAGGGTGCTCTTGATTTGATGTGTCTACCCCGGCAGAGGCCGGGGGCGCAATGGTGAAGTCGGCCCGTGGCAAAGTATGCTCGCTATCGCGCGCCGGCGGAAAGCGGGGAGAAGCTCGTTGTCCCTCTGTGGAGCGAGCTTGGCGGCGTCGTATCGGAAAACCGCGCGTGGCGATCTGGCGCCGGCGTGAAGATCACTGGGCAGTCGCTGGCAGAATTCTCGGCCGCCGCGCGGCGCGAGTTGCTGAGCCGAGCGCATGACTATGTCGCGAGCTACTATCCCGCGCTTGATGGCGAACTCGA
>DASVCM010000415.1:0-5701 GCA_036381635.1 Lacipirellula sp. | reverse complement strand
CGCGACGATTCCGCCGCGGTGCGATTCCAGGCCAAGACGATTGACGAATACTGCCGTCTGCCGCTGAGCGAACTGCTCGCCACGGTCGAGAAGTGGAAGCTCCCCGCGGCCCAAAAGAAGATCGCCGGCGAGCTCGTCCGCGAAATTCGCAACCGGCTCACGTTCCTGGTGGACGTGGGCCTGGAGTATCTGACCATTGGCCGCAGCGCCCCGACGCTCTCGGGCGGCGAGTCGCAGCGGATTCGGCTGGCCAGCCAGGTCGGCAGCGGCCTCTGCGGCGTGCTGTACGTACTCGACGAGCCGACCATCGGCCTCCACCCGCGCGACAACACGCGGCTGGTCGCTGCGCTCCACAAGCTGCGCGATCTCGGCAACACGCTGCTGGTTGTCGAACACGACCGCGACGTCATCGCCGGCGCCGACGGGCTGTTAGACTTCGGCCCCGCCGCCGGCCGCCTCGGCGGCGAAATCGTCGCCCGCGGAACGCCGACCGCCGTCGGTAAGAAACGCGGCAGCGTCACCGGCCCCTATCTGAGCGGCAAAAAATCGATATCGGTCCCGACCAACCGCCGCGTAACATCCGACTCCACCACCGAGTTAGCCGCGACGCGCCAGCGGAGCGCGTCGAAGCGTGGAAAAAAATCCGCCACATCCAGAATCGAACATCGAGCATCCAGCATCCAGTTTCTTCGCATCCTCGGCGCCCGCCACAACAACCTCAAAAACATCAACGTCTCGATCCCCCTCGGCACGCTCACCGCGGTCACCGGCGTCTCCGGCAGCGGCAAGAGCTCGCTGGTGGAGGACGTTCTCTACAACCAGCTCGCCCGCCAGCTCCACCGCGCGAAAACGATCCCCGGCGCCCACGACTCGATCGCCGGCGTTGAGCAGATCGACAAGATCATCGCCGTCGACCAGCGCCCCTTGGGCAACACGCCCTCGTCCAACCCCGCCACCTACACCGGCGTGTTCGACCTCATCCGCGAGCTGTTCGCCCAACTCCCCGAGGCCAAGGTCCGCGGCTACACGGCCCGGCGGTTCAGCTTCAACGTCCCCGGCGGCCGCTGCGAGGAGTGTGAAGGCGCCGGCCAGCTCTGCATCGAGATGCACTTCCTCCCCGACGTGTGGGTCGACTGCGATACGTGCAACGGCCACCGCTACAACCGCGAAACGCTCGAGGTGAAGTACCGCGGCAAGAGCATCGCCGAGGTGCTGGAGATGTCCTGCGGCGAAGCTCGCGATCTGTTCGAAAACATCCCGAAGATCCGCAAGATCCTGCAAACCCTTTGCGACGTCGGCCTCGACTACGTCGCCCTCGGCCAAAGCGCCGCCACCCTCTCCGGCGGCGAGGCCCAGCGCGTGAAGCTCGCCGCCGAGCTCGCCCGCCCCGACACCGGCCGCACGCTCTACGTCCTCGACGAGCCGACCACGGGCCTCCACTTCGACGACATCGCCAAGCTGCTGGACGTGCTCCACCGCCTGGTGGACCTGGGGAACACGGTGCTCGTGATCGAGCACAACCTCGACGTCATCAAGCAGTGCGACTGGATCATCGACATCGGCCCCGAAGCCGGGGCGGGGGGCGGCAACGTCGTCGCGCAAGGCACTCCCGAACAAGTCGCCGCCGCTTGCGGCTCAGCCCCCTCGCGCAAACCGCGCGCAAAAAAGAAGACTGAACTTGCCGACAGCAATTCGTCACTCGTCATTCGTCATTCGTCATTCCCATCGCATACAGCGACGGCCCTCGCCCCCGTCCTCGCCGCCGGCCCGCACGTTGAGCGCAAGCCCTACGACTTCGCCGCCGCCGAGGCGAAGCGCAAAGACGACCTCGACATCAAGGACCTCGGCAGCGAAGTGGCCATGCCCTGGGAACAAGACGGCCGCAAGTGGCACGTCGAGACCCGCACCGCCCGTAACGGCCAGCCCTGCCGCTGGAACGGCCGCATCCTCGCCGAGATCGAAGAGCGGGTCCAAAAGCTCGGCGAAGAGTTGGCGCAGCCGCTCGACCGCGCTCACTTTCCGCCTTTGACGATTCCGCTCTTCAGCCCCACCGACTGGTCCAGCCGCAGCGTCGTCGAAATCGCCGCCGCCAAGAAAAGCGACGGCTGGTTCTTCCACGCCATCACCGGCGAGCCGTGGATCCTCAAGCTCAAGTTCCGCACCGCGAAGCGCACGTTCAATCGCGACACGCTCGCCGACGAGCTCGATCTGAAGAAGCTCAACGACATCCCGGAAATCGAAGCCTACGGCAACGGCCCGCGGGTGAAGTGCAAGAACATCGCCGGCCCCTGGCAAGAGGTGCAAATCTTCGCCCACAGTTGGGAGGAGATCGACAAGCCCGCGTTCTGGACGTTCCTGGAGAAAGCGGCAAAAGGCTTCCGCCGCTTCACCGACCGCGTCGAGCAGAACCCCGAGGACGTGATGCCCTGGAAGGTCCTGGGGCGCAAATGGCACCTCAGCCGCAAGGGCTTCCCGCCCGGCAAGAAGGTCGCGTGGCCGCAAGAGACGCTGGAAGAGCTGCTGGAGCTGCTCGAATCCACAGCGACTCGCGGGATGAAATCTCCCGGTCCCGGCCTGCCGAATAACGCTGCGCAGTTCCTCTGGAACAACCAGCAGGTCATCCACCTGATGGTCCGCGGCCAGCGAGTCCCCTGGGCGACGATCCAGACGAAGCGCACCGTCGGCGTCGATCTCTCGCTCCACGGCCCCGCCGGCGCCTTCGCCACCGGCCGCATTGCCAGCCTCGGCGTGAAGCGGCTGATTCAATCCGCGAGCGACGGCTTCGACGCGGTAAAACTCCGCTTTGTTGAGCCCAGCGATCTGGAACTCGGCGACCTCCAGGCGTTCCTCGCCGAACACCTCGCCGCCGTTCGCCGCGCCACGCCCGAAGCCGCCGCGAGTTAAATAGCCCGGCCATCTTGGCCGGAGCCCTGCCGCCGAACGTCGCTCTTCTGGAGCCGCGGGCAAACCCGCCCGCCGGCGCGGCTTCCTCGACGTTACTCATC
Source organism: Lacipirellula sp. (assembly GCA_036381635.1). Classification (GTDB taxonomy): domain Bacteria; phylum Planctomycetota; class Planctomycetia; order Pirellulales; family Lacipirellulaceae; genus Lacipirellula. Next base: position 2,696 of record DASVCM010000415.1, on the reverse strand, counting down.
CAGCGGATGCCGCCACCGCAATCCGGGGAACCGAGCGTAATCGCGATCGGTCGTAATCCATTCGCTCCCCGACTCAATCGCCAGCGCCGCTAGATACGCGTCCGGCACAAGATTTCCGCGGGCGCTTACCCGGCGGCATAGATCAGTGAACAAACCCCAATGACGCGGGCCCGGCTGGATCACAACGCAGGTCGGTTGGTTGCGTATACTTTCAGCAAACGCAATCGCCGCCAATAGCTCCATGGGCTGATTATGAATTCTTGGATTAGTAACGATACGCAAGAAGGCGCTAAGGACGAGATCTGACACTCCATAGGCCTCGTCGCCATTAATCAGCTCATCCAACCATTGCTTGTATCGCTCGTGATCGGGACTGCGGCGCTCGGCGGCGTAAATCAGAACATTTACGTCAGTAAGGAGCATCGCCCTCTTCCATAATGTCGAGCAGAGCTGCCGAATTATTGATATCCACGCCCGGCATCAAGCCGCCGCCGTCGAAGGTCGGCAAGACCACCTGTTTCTTTTCAGGCGTCTGTCGTCGCCGCGCCAAACCCTCGCGCAGAAAGTCCTCGATTACTGCCGTAGTCGTTCGCCCGCTCTCCGCCGCCACGGACTTCACATCGCGGAAGAGCTGATCATCGAGTCGCAAGGTCGTCCGCATATGTCTCTCTGTTTGGTTGACAGGCGATCTGTAAACTCAAAGAGGGCCGTCATCCTCTTCCATCAAGTCGAGCAGCGCGGCCGAATTATTGAGGTCTACGCCGGAAAGCGGCGGGCCCGTGTTAAAGGCGGGCAGCTCGAACTTGTTTTCGTTTTTCGCGGGCGGCCGTCGAAACAATGCCTCGCGTAGAGCATCCGCAACCACCGCCGTAAGCGTTCGACCTGTCTCCGCCGCGACCCGCTTGGCCTCCTGCCTCAAAGCATCATCAATCTCAAATGTAGCCAAGGTGCATAAAAGCATACGCCGCTGGCATAAATATGTCAAGCCGGCGTAAGCGGTGTAATCGATCCGCATAACTAGCGGCAGTACGAGCTAATCTTGCCTAAGTCACTACCGGTTGCCCTACCCAGCGCCTCGTTCCCAGCGCAGAGTCATGTTCCTCCCCATCGGAGACAACATCGAGCGCCGCACGTTCCCGGTGCTCAGTTGCATTCTGGTCTTTGCCAACGCGCTGATCTTCGCCTACGAGATTCGGCTGGTCGTCCATAACCCCGGCAACGAGACGCCGCTGATGCACTTCCTGCATCAGTGGGGCCTCAAGCCGTCGGACCTTACCGACGGCCGTTACGTCGGCGTGCTCTCGCACATGTTTCTGCACGGCGGCTTCGCGCACATCCTGGGCAACATGCTCTGCCTGTGGGCATTCGCCTGCTCGCTGGAGGTGGGGGTGGGCTTCTGGTACCTCGGCGGGTTCTACCTGCTGTGGGGGGCGGCGGGCGGCATGGCCCACGCCTGGATGAACTGGGGCTCCGACATCCCGCTGGTCGGCGCCAGCGGCGCCATCGCCGGCCTGATGGGCGCCTACGCCGTCCTCTACGGCCACGACACGCGCATCACCACGCTCGTGTTCATCGGCTGGAAGCCGTTCACCTTCCGCGTACCGGCTATGCTCTACTGCGGCGGCTGGTTCGCCATGCAATTGCTGTCGGCCCGCTGGGACGCCCACCTCGAAGGGGGCGTCGCCTGGTACGCCCACATCGGCGGCTTCGCGGCCGGCGCCCTGACGGCGCTCGTCGTGAAGAGTGAACTGCAATGGGAGCTGCAGAAGGATAAAGACGGCACGCTCAAGTTCTACGAGCGGAATTACGATCGGTTCCTAGGCAAGATCGTCGTCGACGGCGTCCCCATCCCGCTGGCTGAAGGCGACGTCGCCGGCGACGGCAGCGGGCTGCCGGAACAATGCCCCCACTGCCGCGAGCCGCTCGACGAGAGCCGCCAGATCACCGCCGGCGTCGCCCGCTGCGCCAACGAGGCCTGCGCTCGTCTTGTGTATGCCGGCATGCAGTACGCGTAGGGGGGAGGACCAGTCGCCCCCCATTGGTCGCTGTTGCTTGTGGTTGCCCGAAAGCTTGAGTAGCCTACGTTCGGCGATCGCGGCTTGCCATTTCGGTCGTTGAGCCCAACGCTTACCGTATTGTTCCATGGACTTGATCGCTCTTTGAGTAAGGAGCCAAGGCATCGCCAAGGCAAACAGCAGCAAGGCGGCCGCGAAGGACGACGACAAGAACGAACGTCTCATCGCGCAGAACCGCAAGGCCCGCCACAACTACGAAGTCGTCGATACGCTGGAGTGCGGCATCATGCTGGCCGGCAGCGAGGTGAAGAGCCTCCGCGCCGGCCAGGTGTCGCTCGAGGAAGCTTACGCGCGGATGGACCGCGGCGAAGTGTGGCTCGTGGGCTGCGACATCCAGGAATACAAGAACGCCAACGCCTGGAACCACGAGCCCAAACGCCGTCGCAAGCTGCTGCTCCATCGCCGCGAGATCGAGAAGATCGCCGGCAAGGCGTATGAGAAGAACTTCACGCTCGTGCCGCTGAAGATGTATTTCAAGAATGGCCGCGCGAAAGTGCTGCTCGGTATCTGCAAGGGAAAGAAGGGCTACGACAAGCGCGAGTCGATCAAACGAAGCGACATGCAGCGCGACATCGACCGCGCCATGCGGCGGGGATGAACCAGAGGACCATGGGACCGTGG
>DASVCM010000414.1:0-3453 GCA_036381635.1 Lacipirellula sp. | reverse complement strand
CCGGCGGCACGGGCGGCATTCCGGGCGACATCGACGCCGACGGCGACGTCGACGGCCGGGACTTTTTGGCGATCCAGCGCGGCTTGGGCTCGACGACCGATCAGTCGGATATTCAGGACTTCCGCGACAACTTTGGCACAGGCGTCCCGCCGGTTGTTCCGGCTGCTGCGTCGGCCGTCGCGGCTGTGCCGGAGCCCGGCGCCTTGTTGCTGGCCGCCGCCCTATTTAGCCCGGCCATCCTGGCCGGACGGCGCCTCCGCCATACAAATTAGGAGGCTGTTGCCAAATAAGTAGCGTGAAGGAATCGGAGTCCGTTGGATTCTGCATTGCGACTTTTCACCGACCCAGGACGGGTCGGCTGTTTCTTCTCGGACGATTCATGTAGGTGCACCATTGAGGGGAAGGGACTAATGATCAGAAGAATCTCGTATGTCAGGCTGACCGCGATGATCGCGGCAGCCGCCATGTTCGGCGGCAGCGCCGTTCAATCCCATGCCCAGTCAGCAGCTCAGCAGAGCGGCGATTGGTCCGATCCGGCCACTTGGGCGCCGGCGGAGCCCGCGGCGGGCGATTTGGCAACGATCAACGGCGGCTTTACCGTCGGCGTCAGCCAGGCTGGCGAAGTGGCCGGCACTTTGGATTTGGGGACGGTCGCCAGTCAGTCGGGGAACCTATCCGTGAGCGCTCCGGCAACGCTGACCGTCAGCACGACGATGCGCGTTGGCCAGGCGGCTACGACGACTGGCAACGTAACCATGTCCGGCGGGACCGTGACCGTCAACGGCGCCTCGCCCAGCGGCTTTGGCAACGGCGATTTAATCGTCGGAGACGTTGGTAATGGGAATTGGACCCAGAGCGGCGGCGACGTCACCGCGCGCGACGAAATCATCATCGGCCTGGCCGACGTCAGTACGGGCGTCGTGGATGTCAGCGGCGGAACCTTTCAGACCGCCCTCGGCCCCCACCCGGCGACGGGCGGCCGCAGCATCCTGGTCGGCTTCGACGGCAACGGAACGCTTAACGTCAGCGGCACGGGCGCGGTGACTGCCAACTTCGACCTGCTCGTCGGCTTCCTCCCCGGGAGCGTCGGCACGGTCAATCTTTCGGGCGGCAACATCGAGGCTGGCTTCCTGTTCACCAATATCGACGGCAATCCAGCCGGCAGTACAGCGGTCATTAATATGACCGGCGGCACATTCACCACTCGCGTGGCTTTCGTCCTGGGACAACGCGCCGGCACGACGACCATGAACCATAGCGGCGGCGCCATCAACTCCCCGACAAACAACGGCGATATGGTTGTCGGCGATGGCGGCGCCAATACCAGCACCTACAACGTCAGCGATACGGCCACGGTCGATGTGCTGCACAACTTCATCGTCGGCGCCGGCGGCGGCTCCAATGGGACCGTCAATCAAACCGGCGGCACGATTACTGCCGGCGACAACCTGCTCATCGGCCGCGACGGCGTCGGCGTCTGGAATATGGACGGCGGCGTGAACAATGCGAGGAACGTCTTCCTCGGCGACTTCGATTCCAGCCAAGGCACGCTGAAGATTACCGGCGGCACGTTGAACCTGACTGGAAACTTAAGCATCGGCGGCGCGCTGGCCAGCAATGCCGCGCCGGACCGCGTCGAGCCGAATGGCATGAATGGTCCGCAGGGCCAGGCCCTGGACGCCAACGGCGTGCTGATCGTCAGCGGCAACGGCGGCGTGATTAACGTCGACGGGAACCTGCTCGCCAATCCCAGCGATAAGAGCTCCTTCCGCAGCGATCCGTTCGCCCCGGGCGGAGACAACTCCGCCACGCTTGCCTTCGAGATCTTCAGCGGCGCCGGCACGAGCTTGATCGACGTCGCCGGCGTGGCCGACCTCGACGGCGCGGTGATCGATCTCGATTTGATGGGCGGTTTTTCGCCGGCCCTCGGCGCGACATTCGACCTGCTGACGGCGACGTCGTTCGGCTCGACCGGCGCGGGGACGACGCAGAACGTCGGCTCAGGCGATGGCTTTACGCTGGCCTCGGAAGACGCCGGCCGCTTTAGCCTGGCGATTGTTTCCGGCGGCAATGGCGTCATTCTGCGGGTGACGGCGATTCCGGAACCGGCCGCCTGGAGCCTGGCGGCGGTTGCATTCGCTGGTCCTGCGGCCCGGCGGCGCGGGTGTGTTTGAGCTTGGCATAAAACTGTCCGCCGGGGGCGAGTTACTCGCCCAGGCGGATAGTCGAAGAGGAACATTGAACGCTTTGTCTAAGGCTGTGGAACAGAGTTCGAGACGCGCGAGGTTGGGGGGAACTCCGTGGCGGTGCGCTTGCCGCGCCGCCGCGGGGTTCCTTTGTCTGCTCGTCACTGGTCGAGCTCACGCTCAACAATTGGTCGACGATCCGATCGTGCAGCAGAACTTTGCCACCCTGACGACCATCGGCACGGGGATCACGACGCCGACGCAGATGACCTTCGGTCCCGACGGCCGATTGTATGTCTCCACGTTCGTGAGCGGCGTGAAGCGGTTCGACGTCGGGCCCACCGGCAATCTGATCAATGGTACAACCGTCTGGTCACGGCCGGCCGATCCGGCCAATGGGCAAATGAATGGCTCGCTCGGGGTGGCGTTTCACCAGGATGCGACGCTGGGAACGGTGATGTACATCGCGCCAGCGGTCAGCTCAGGCTTTAACGTCGAGCTTAACCGAACGCAAAGCATCGTGCGGTTGACCGACAACGACGGCGACGGCGCGTGGGGCGAATCGGCCGACGGCGAGGTGAATCAGGCGATTGTCAACAATCTGCGGGTGACCGACCTCCACCAGGTGAACCAGTTGCTCGTCGAGGGGGACGCGCTGTACGCGGGGATTGGCTCGCGCACGCGAACCGGGGGCGACGTGAGCGAACTGCCGGGCGGACCCAATCCCGACGACGGCGAGTTCGCTTACACCGGATCGATTAACTGGATTCGCGACCTGACGCAGCTTAGCTCCGATACGACTACGCCGAATCTCGCCGGATTCAACATCACTCAGCATCATACAGAAACGCGGCCGTTTACTTCGAGCGACACGGGGAAGCTGACGGTTTATTCAACAGGGTTCCGCAACGTTTACGGACTGGCGTTCGACGGCGATGGCCAGCTCTGGGCGACGATGAACCAGAATGAGAACCCGCTGAAGCCGGACGAGCTGCACCGGAGTGATTTTCAGGATGACCATAGCTTCCCGAAGCGAAACGAAGTGTCCGGCAATTGGAAGCAAAGTCTGTCTGCCAACAACGCGGGCTTCTTCCAAAACGCCGAGGCGCCGGCGGCGCTGTTGGGCGATCACGCATCGGCCAACGGGCTGGATTTCACTGGCATTAACGATGCCTTTGCAGGGCATGCGTTTCTGGTCCGCTTTTCGCTGGGGGATGATCTGTTGGCGGTGAACCCCGACACGGGCGATGTGCAGCCGATCGTTACC
>DASVCM010000413.1:0-4940 GCA_036381635.1 Lacipirellula sp. | reverse complement strand
GTTTGGAAAGCCTCCGGCTCCGCCGGTGGACGGCTCTTAAGCGCGTCGCCTCCCCGTCCGCCGGCGGTTGGGCGGCGTTCAGCGAAACCAGTTATGTCACTCGCTCGAGGATGAGTGCGCCGCATGAGGGCCGCTCATCGCGGATGGTTATCGCATCAAGCAATAGCTGACGGGCGCTCGCTGCGACATCGGGCCTGGCGAAGATTCGCACCAGCGGCTGACCGGCGTCGATCGCGTCGCCGAGACGGACAAGCATCTCGAGCCCCGTCGAGTGGTCGAGTTTGTCGCCCAGCTTTTGGCGGCCGCCCCCCATGGCGATGATCGCCTTGCCAAGCAACTCTGCGTCGATCTCGGTCACGTAGCCGCCGCCGGGGCTCGGAAGTTCGCGGGCCGGAGCGATCGAAAGCGGGCGATCGAGAACGCCGCCTTGCGCTCGTACCATTCGAGCGAATTGCTCCCGGGCGGCGCCGGTGCTGATAGTTCTTTCCAGGATCTCCCGGGCCTGCACCAGTGAAGCCGCGCGGTTGGCGGACAACAACGCCTCTGCGCCAAGGGCGTAGGTGACCTCCATGAGATCCGCGGGACCGCGGCCCTCTAGAGCGGCGATCGATTCGTCCACCTCCACCGCGTTGCCGGCCATGCGCCCCAGCGGTTGGTTCATGTCGGTGAGCAACGCCGTGGTAGCGACATTCATGCGACGGCCGGTGGCGACCATCGACTCGGCGAGCTGGCGGGCAAGCTCCGCCGTCTTCATGAACGCGCCGCTGCCGAACTTCACGTCGAGCACCAGCGCGTCGAGCCCCTCGGCGAGCTTCTTGCTCATAATGCTCGCGGTAATCAGCGGAATCGACGGCACCGTGGCGGTGACGTCGCGCAGAGCGTAGAGCTTGCGGTCGGCCGGAACCAAATCGGAGGTGGCGCCTGTGATGACGCAGCCAACCTTCGCCACTACGCTATGGACTTCGTCCATCGTGAGATCGGTGCGAAAGCCGGGGATGGACTCCAGCTTATCGAGCGTGCCGCCGGTGGCGCCGAGCCCGCGGCCGGAGATCATCGGCACCTGCACGCCGCAGCAGGCAAGCATCGGCGCGAGTAGCAGCGAGGTCTTGTCGCCGATGCCGCCGGTAGAATGCTTATCGACCCGCGGAACGCCGTCGTCCGGCCAGGCGAAGCGAGCGCCGGAGGCCAGCATGTGGTCAGTCAGTGCGGCGGTTTCTTCCGGCGTCATGCCGTTGAGGTAGATCGCCATCGCCAGCGCGGACATCTGGTAGTCAGGAATGTCCCCTCGCGCGTACCCGGCGATGAACGCGCCAATTTCGTCGCCGTAGAGCGGCTCGCGGTCGCGCTTCTTTTGAATAATCCAGACTGGATTCATTGGAACTATTACGGAAATGACTCACGCAAAGACGCAAAGGCGCAAGGAAGAATCAACTACGATTCGGGGCTTCTCACGTCATCAGTTCTGACGGTCCTGCTTTTTCCTTTGCGAGCTTTGCGCCTTTGCGTGATGCAGTTTCTTTTCAGAGGCTATCAGCGACGCCACGGACGATGGCCCCCAGTTTGTTGGCGGCGGACGCCGCGACGTTCAAGACGTCGTGGGCCGTGGTCTCTGTGAGCGCATCGGGAGAGCCGACGTTGGTGATCGTCGAGAGCCCAAGCACGCGGAGGCCGGCGTGGCGCGCGGCGATCACCTCGGGAACCGTCGACATCCCAACGGCGTCGCCGCCCAGCCGGCGGAGCATACGGTATTCGGCCCGGGTTTCATAGTTCGGCCCAAGCACCGCGACGTACACGCCGCGGTGCAGGATGAACCGTTCGCGCATGGCGGCCTCCACCGCGGCGCGCTGCAGGCGGCGGTCGTAGGGACTCGACATATCGGGGAACCGCGGACCAAGCGAGTCGTCGTTAACGCCGATCAGCGGATTGTCGAAGAGCAGATTGATGTAGTCATCGATGAGCATGACGTCGCCGGTCGCATACTGCGGGTTCAGCCCGCCGGCGGCGTTCGAGACGATGAGCGTCCCGCCGCCGAGGGCCTTCAGCAGTCGAACCAATAGCGCGGCAGTCTCTGCCGTGTGCCCTTCATAAAGGTGGAAGCGGCCCTGGAAGGCCACGACTGGTTTACCGGCGAGGGTCCCGCAGACAAGCTTTCCGGCATGGCCTACAGCCGTGGTGCGGGGAAAGTGCGGCAGGTCGGCATAGTCGATCGTGGCTTCTGCTTCGATCTCATGCGCCAGGTCGCCAAGCCCGGAGCCGAGGATGATGCCAACCGCCGGCGCTCCCTGCCACTGCCGGCGAACGACGGCGGCGGTTTCAGCAACTTGTGAGGCCAGGTGGAGCATGAATTCGATATGCGTTTTTCGGTCCCCTCCCCTCGATAGGGAGGGTTAGGGAGGGGTGACGGCGGCGTGTACCAGCTTCAACCTCCTACCCAGCGCTCCCCGCAAGAGGGAGGCAGCCGGAGGAACTAAGTACGGCTGGCTTCGTGTTTCAGGACTCCAAGCACGAGCGCGCGGAGTTTCGGCTGCGCCGCGTTGGCATAGGCAATGATCTCGTCAATGTCGGCCGGCTTGAGCGCGTCGGGAAGACACAGGTCGGTGACCACTGAGAGGCCGAAGACGCGCATGCCGCTGTGCACCGCCACGATCACCTCCGGCACGGTGGACATGCCGACGACGTCGGCGCCGATCATCCGCAGGAACCGGTACTCGGCGCGCGTCTCGAGATTCGGTCCGGTCACAGCGACCGTGACGCCGCGGTGGGCGATGAAGTTCTCCTTGCGAGCGACTTCCAGAGCCACGTCGATGAGCTCGGGCGTGTACGGGGCGCTCATGTCCGGGAACCGCGGCCCCAGACGGTCGTCGTTTACGCCTACCAGCGGGTTGTCGCCCATTAGATTGATGTGGTCGTCGATGACCATCACGTCGCCGGGCTTGTAGTACGGATTCATCCCGCCGACGGCCTGCGAGACGATCAGCGTTTCGGCGCCGAGCGCCTTCATCACGCGCACAGGCAGCGTGATCTGCTTGAGCGGATAGCCCTCGTACTGGTGAAACCGGCCTTCCATCGCCACGACCGGAACGCCCGCAAGGCGGCCGCACACCAGCCGGCCTCGATGACTGGTGGCCGTCGAACGCGGGAAGTGGGGAATCTGCTCGTAGCCGATCGCGACCGGCGACTCGATCTCTTCGGCAACATTCCCCAGCCCCGTGCCGAGGATAATGCCGGCAACGGGACTTTCGTTCCACTGCTTGCGAATAGCGGCGGCCGCTGCTTCGATTTGGTTATAAAGTTCTTGCATTCAGGCTAATAACTTCCCGAGCTATGCACGGACTCGCCGCGTTGGCCGGCGGCGATGGCTTCGGTGGCGCTGGTTCCCAGGCGGGTCGCGCCGAGCGAGACGAACTTCTTGGCGTCCTCTAAGCTGCGGATGCCGCCTGATGCTTTGACTTGAACCTGCGGGCCGCAGTTGGCACGCATCAGGCGAACGTCGTGCTCCGTGGCGCCGGTGGCGATCATGCCGCCGGATTCGCTCTTGATCATGCCAAAGCCGGTTGAAGTCTTGACGAACGCCGCGCCGGCTTCTTCGCTGAGTTGACAGAGGCGGATCTTCAGGTCGTCGCCGGGCAGCAGGCCCGTTTCAAAAATCACCTTGGTGATGACGCCGGCCGACCGGGCGGCTTCGACGACCGCGCGAATGTCGTCGCCGACGTATTGCCAGTCCTGGCCGAGCACGCGGCCAATGTTCACGACCATGTCCACCTCGCGCGCCCCGTCGCGGCAGGCGATCTCAGTTTCACGGACCTTCGCGGCGGTCGTCGTGCCGCCGTGCGGAAAGCCGATCACGGTGCTCGGGAGCACCTTCGAGCCGGCCAGCAGCTCGGCCGCAAGCGGAACCATCGAGGGCTTCACGCAAACGCTGGCGGCGCCGACGGCGACGCAGAGCTTGCAGGCGGCGCGGAGGTCGGCGTCGGTTTGCGTCGATTGCAGAACGGCGTGGTCGATGAGCGAGACAATATTCATGCCGCGCATCATAGCGAACGCTGCAGCCATTAACCACTAGCTCGAGATAGCCGATCCATCCTGGCTCGGCGCCTGGCCAGGATGGCCGGGCCATCTACGGCGCTTCGCCGCCGGCCATCGTCACGCCATTGACCAGGACGTTCGGATTAACGTCTTCGCGATAGAACTCGACATGGCCGTCGCCAGACGAGATTAGCAATCCGCCGGGATGAAAGCCAAAGGGCTGAGAGACGTTGTTGCAATTGAGAATCTGCGAGCCGTTGCAGAAGTTGTTGATCGTCATCCAGTTCTCAGGGTTCGCCCAGCGGAACCTGGAGTTGACGCTCGTTGCTAAGGCGCCATCGTGAAGCATGTCCTCTCCGCTATAGAAAATCGGGCGAGGGTCTTTGTTGCGTTGATACCAGCCAAACATGAACGGCTTCGCTGCGGATTCCTAGTACATGAAAGTGTTCGACAGGCCGTCGAGCACTTCCGCGGCGCTTGTTCGGCGACGGTCGGTCTTGCTCGGATCTGTGAGGTGGAGGAAGTCGTATTGAAGCATGTTGTCCCAAATACGGTGCGGCTCTGGCAGGCCATTCTTGCCATCGACGAGTCCAGCGGCGACGAGCGTTGCGAGGCTTTTGGCGCCGTAAACATCGACGCGGTTAGCGGCGCAATAGTCAGTTGCATGCCGTCCCTTGCTTTCCACCCGCGACGATGGACAGATGAGGATTCCTCCGAGGTCCTGCTTGGTGTGTTGCTCGTTTCGCGACCGCGACATGTCATTCCAATCCCATTCAAAATCAATGAGTTGGAATCTATTGCCCTGCTCGAAATAGGGGAGCAGCATGGCGATGCCGTTGTGAGTGGCCAACGGCGGTTTGACGCCGACCGGCGGCTTGCCATCGCGGTTTTGACCGGCCGGAGCAAAGTACCCG
>DASVCM010000412.1:0-3794 GCA_036381635.1 Lacipirellula sp. | reverse complement strand
CGTGACGGCGGCGATGTTACGCACCTGGGCCGTCAGGTTCGACGCCATGAAGTTCACGGAGTCAGTCAGGTCCTTCCAGGTGCCGCCGACGCCCGGCACGCTCGCCTGACCGCCGAGCTTGCCTTCCGTGCCCACTTCGCGGGCGACGCGCGTCACTTCAGCGGCGAACGAGCTAAGCTGATCGACCATCGTGTTGATGGTGTTCTTGAGCTCCAGGATTTCGCCCTTCACGTCCACCGTGATCTTCTTCGAGAGGTCGCCCGTGGCAACGGCGGTGGTCACGGCGGCGATGTTGCGCACTTGGGCCGTAAGATTACCGGCCATGAAATTCACGCTGTCGGTGAGGTCCTTCCACGTGCCGGAGACGCCTTCCACGCGGGCCTGACCGCCGAGCTTGCCGTCGGTGCCCACTTCGCGGGCCACGCGGGTCACCTCGGACGCGAAGGAGCGGAGCTGGTCGACCATCGTGTTGATGGTGTTCTTCAGCTCGAGGAATTCGCCGCGGACGTCGACGGTGATCTTCTTCGAGAGGTCGCCGTTGGCCACGGCGGTGGTCACCTCGGCGATGTTACGGACCTGGCCGGTGAGGTTGCCGGCCATCGAGTTCACCGAGTCGGTAAGGTCCTTCCACGTGCCGGCGACGCCTTTGACGGCGGCCTGACCGCCGAGCTTGCCGTCGGTACCCACTTCACGGGCCACGCGGGTCACTTCCGAGGCGAACGAGCCGAGCTGGTCCACCATTCGGTTCACGGTCTTGGCCGTGCGAAGGAATTCGCCTTCGAGCGGCCGGCCATCGATGTCCTGCGCCATCGATTTGGAAAGATCGCCCTTGGCCACCGCGCCGATAACGCGGGCCATCTCGGACGTGGGATGGACCAGGTCGCTGATCAGGTTGTTGACGGATTCGACCGTCCCAGCAAAGGCGCCACTGCGGCTGCCGATCTGGGCGCGTTGTTTGATTTTGCCCTCTTTGCCGACGACGCGGCTGATCCGCTCCAGCTCGTCGCTCATCCCCTCGAGCTGGTCCATGACCTCGTTGAAGGTGTCGCCCACTTTGCCCGCCAGGCCGGTCCAGGAGGCCGGCAGTCGCACCGAGAAGTCGCCATGCCGAAGGGCGGTAAGTGCTCCCAGCAGTGCCTGAACATCGACTTCCTGTCCTTCGACCGCCGAGTCTTGGAGCATGGACATAAACGCGTCCCTTAGGGGAGTGTAGAGAAAGAAATGAACGCCAGGAGAGAAGGGTATCCGCCACCAACCGTGGTGGCCCAATGTCACAATCTTGCGGATGATACCGATGGCGTTCAGCCATCGAGGGATGGCTATCAAACGACCAAAGGGATCGCTTGACGACCAGACGCGGCATGCCGATCTGGACGTTTTTCGCCGGTATCGGGTTTTGGCCCCCAATTCCGCACATTTGGCGCCAATTGCCTTGCGGCCTTTCCAGGGGGGCCAGGTCGGTAGTGGGTTCGTTCAATCCTGTCACCCCGAGGTCTGCCGAGGGGTCCGGCTAGATTCCTCGGCGGACCTCGGAATGACTTGATGTCGGTCTCGCCATACGAACCCACTACCCCCAGGTCGGGCTGGGCCACTGCTTTTCGTCACGCCGGTAGACGTGGATTCGCTGTACGCCAATACTTCGAATCCACCGCCCGCGCGGATTCCGCTCCCCCGAGTGTTGAGTTGCAGCCCCGCACGGCGGAGAATGGACGCCAACTCCACCGGGACAACTCCATGCGATAAGGAAGCGGCATGCTTGAGAAAACCTTCGATACGTGCGAGGCATCGCCACGCGTGGCTCACGGCGTAGGCTCGCAAGTCTTCGACATGCGGGCTGCTCTGGAGCGACTCGATGGCGACGAAGAGCTCTTCGAAATGCTTGCGCAGGTATTTCAGCAGGACAGCGTTGCACTGTATGAGCAGCTTTCCGTTGGCATGGCGGCGGGCGACCTTGCCCACACGCAGCGGGTCGCCCACAGCCTCAAAGGGTTGTGTGCGAATTTCGACGCTCAGCACGCGACAGAGGCCGCGTTCATGATTGAAGACATGGCCCGGCGCGGATCTTCGGCGGGGCTGGGAGAGAGAGTCGCCGAGCTCGGAAGCCACCTTGAGGAATTGCGCCACGCTCTTGGCCAACGGCTGGCCTAACCGCCCTTCGTCCAGGCGACAATGGCGCTCACGCATGAATCGCCACGAGGCGGTCGAGCAATGGGGCCTGCGCCGGACTGATTTTCACTCGCGCGGCGGCGATTGGAAGAAATTCGATCCGATCGATCTCCGGGAATTGGGCATACCGGCTGGAGCCGCGCGGCCATCCCATCGTGAAAACTCCTGGGATGAACCGCTGCAGCAGGCTGGCGGGCTCCTCATTCGTTTCGAGCGCAAACGCAACGACTCGCTTTCCCGACTTGAGCCGCACTTCGCCTAGCTCAACCATGGCGCCCTGAGGACGCCATCCGAGCTCTTCTTCGAACTCGCGAAGCGCCGCGGCCTCTTGCGATTCGTCCCGATCGATAAGTCCCTTCGGAATCGTCCAGGCGCCTTCGTCCTTCTTCGCAAAGAAGGGCCCGCCGGGATGTGCCAGCAAGACTTCCAGCCCCTCAGTGGCCTTGCGGTATAATAGGATGCCCGCGCTGGTTGGCGTAGTCTTTGCGGGCTTCGACGGGTTGCCTGACGAATGGGACACGGATGGACTCGCTCGCGAGACAATCAGAGATGTACCGGATCTTCATCGTATCGCCGGCGAAGACCACGGGGAAACGGGCGCAACTGCTATTGAATGAGAATGCTTCGTTCGATTTGGCCAACCGGCTTCGCACCTCCGACGACGTCACGCTTGGCGAAGCGTTCGCATTCTTAAGCGGCCTGTACTTTCGGGGGAAGCTTTCGTACTCGCGGCACTTCGCGCGTCCGCCGGAGGGCGTGGCCGGGTGCTATGTAATCACCTCGGACGCCGGGCTAACGATGTGCGACTCGACGGTGACGCTCCAGCGGCTGCGGCGATTTGCTGAGACGCCGATTGATCCCCAGAATGCCCAGTACTGCGGCCCACTATGCGAGACGGCCGCGAAACTGCATGATCGACTGCCTGCGCGGTCGGAGGTTGTGCTGCTGGGGAGCATTGCCACGGCGAAGTACGTCGATCTCCTCCACAAGTGCTTCGGCGAACGGCTGGCGTTCCCTCGGGAATTCGTCGGCCGCGGCGACATGAGCCGCGGGGGGCTGATGCTGCGGTGCGTTGCTGCTGGCACGGAACTTGAATACATCAAGATCGGCGCCGCTGAATCACGGACCGGCAAGCGACCGCCGAAGCTTGCCCCAGCTCCGCGAACGAAGAGGAGCTCAACCGATCGCTGAGCGGGAGGTGCGGTCATCCTGAGCGGAGCGAAGGATCTAGCCTACCGCCAGATTCTTCGCTTCGCTCAGAATGACAACTTTGGTTCGGTGAAGTCATGGCTCTTCCGGTCAAGCCGCCCTACCCTCCGATGGAAGCCCTCAGCGTCGGCGCCATTCCTCAAGGAGACGAGTGGCAATATGAACCCAAGTGGGACGGCTTCCGTTGCCTGGCGTTCCGCGACGGCTCGCGCGTAAACTTGCAATCAAAGGCTTCCAAGCCCTTGGGCCGCTACTTTCCCGAACTTGCCGATCAGCTTGCGCAGCTCAAAGCCACAAAGTTCGTCCTCGACGGTGAGATTGTCATTCCCATCGACGGCTCCTTTTCGTTTGACACGCTCTTGCAGCGAATCCATCCTGCACAAAGCCGCATCGAAAAACTCTCTTCCGAGTTTCCCGCG
>DASVCM010000411.1:0-9490 GCA_036381635.1 Lacipirellula sp. | reverse complement strand
GTCGCGCCGTCTTCGGCGACGCGCGGGCCGCACTTCAGACGCGTGCGCAGCCACTGGCGCGTAAGGTCGCTTTGCAGAATGCGGCCGAGGCGGCGGTCGGCGAGGAAGGTTTTGTAGGCCAGCGGCAGGGGCGCGAGGTTCGTGCCGGCTATGCCGACCTGTTGGATGAAGTCTCCGCCCCTGCCGGTGAACAAGCGGAAGGGGTTGGGGGGATACGGGGCCGCGTAGTCGGCATCGCGGCGGTGCGTGCGGTGGTTGATGATGTGAAGCAGCTTGCTGTAGCCGCCGGCGTCCCAGCCGTAGCGGAGGGGCGTGCCGAAGGTGACGATGTCGAGCGCTAAGCCGCGGAGCGGGTGGTTGCGGTCGGCGAGGATTTGTTCGGCGCGGGGCCAAGCGGTGAAGCTGCTGTGCGGGGCGTGATTGCCGCGGTAGAAGATGCGGGCGGCGTTGAAGAAGTCGCTGCGCGATTGGTCGTCGGCGGCGAGGAGATTGGTGAGGATGGCCAGGGCGTTGCCGCCGTGGCTGTGGGACCAAAAGAGGATGCGCCTCCGTTGGCTC
Source organism: Lacipirellula sp. (assembly GCA_036381635.1). Classification (GTDB taxonomy): domain Bacteria; phylum Planctomycetota; class Planctomycetia; order Pirellulales; family Lacipirellulaceae; genus Lacipirellula. Next base: position 8,932 of record DASVCM010000411.1, on the reverse strand, counting down.
CCCTCCCCTTGATGGGGAGGGGTGATTTCGCCGGAGTTAGATGGATTACTTGTACCCGCTCCTTCCCCCCACCCTAGCCCACCCCACGAGGGGGAGGGGACCGGAGCGATTGGTTGTGAGAGTCCTGCTAGTTCGCAAACCAATCGCACCGCGGCGTCGGCGCGGGCGATGTGGTGGTTCATGCTGGACCAGTTGAACAGTCGCACGGGGATCGTGCGGCCGGGGCCGGCGGCGAGCGATTGCTCCATGCGTTCGGCGAACTGCGGCGTGTAATTGCCAGTCTCGCCGAGCAGCGCGTTGAACGCGCGCTTCGTTGCGCGGCGGCAAGCTTGGGCGAGGCTCGGCGCGATGCGTTCCAGCTCGGTGAAGACGCCGAGGCCGTCGTTACCGGCGAATGTGCCGTGGATGAGGTAGATGGCCGCGACGCCGGCGTCGGCGAATGCGCGGCCGGCAGCCGCCATCGACTGCGCGAACTCAGCGGACGAGGGCTCCGTCGGCGGGCCCGACGGGAGCAAGCGGTACGGCGAAGTGGGGGGCTCGCAGCGGTACCTTTGGTGTCGAAATCGGTTGTGCGGCGGCATCGCTGGCGGTTCCCGAATCGACGCGTTGCGTGCTGTGGCAGGTGATCGGCGCGAGGCCCAGCGTGCCCGTCCAGGTTTCGTACGGCCGGCCGCGGCGTTCGTCGTCTTTGAAGAACGCCAGATATGTCAGTGCGTCGGCCGCGATGAACTCGTGCTCGTGGTGAGCGAAGCGGGTCTGCTCGTACACGCGCCGCCAAGTGCCGCTGTTGAAGTAGGCCTGGTTCAGGACGAACCCCTCGGCAAAGCTCGCGTCCAGCGGCACGCACTCGTGGTGGTGGGTATGGCCGTAGACGATATGCTTTGCCCGGCGGTTGCGGAAGTCCTGCTCGGAGAGGGCGTGACTGAAGTAGGAAGAGTTGTCGGCGCCGCGGAGGCTCCACATCCACTGGGCGATCCAACTGGCCCAGCCGACCGACAGCCGGCGGCTGAACTTGAGGGCTTTTTGCAGGCCGTCGACGATGTCGACCGGACACCAGGTGTCGCGGTGCTGGACAAACGGGTGGTCGAGGAACTCATCGGCGAGCGCGTCCCACACCTTTTTCACCTGCTTGCGCGTCGCCGGGTGGGGGCAGCTTCGTTCCAAGAGGCCGTCGATCCACACAGGGACGAGCAGCAGCGGGCGGATGTTATCAATCTCGCGGAAGCCGGCGAGCGCACTTTCGGAAAGGTCTTCGCTCAGCTCGCGGGCGATCTGGGCGCCGAAGCGGTTGAGCAGCTCGATGACGATCACGTCGCCGAGGCTGCTGGCGTTGCGGTCGCCTTCGTAGTTGAACGGGTCGTACACGTCGCCATGGCGGGCGAACACCTTGTGCCGCCGCATGGTCTGCAGCAGCTCGTTGCACTCCCAGGCTTCGTGCGGGAAGGGCATGTTGGGGTTCGTGACCAGCCCCATGTGCAGCGCGATCTGCCGTCGGAGCCGCGAGTAGTTCTCGCCGGGCAAGTGGTAGAACCAGTCGTGGTTGCCGACCATGTAGTGGATGTGGACCGGCACGGGCGTGGTGTGGTCCTTGGCGCAGCGGCCGTCGCGCGTGGCGGGCGGGATGAGCACGCCGTTTTTCGCCAGGCTGCGGAACTCGCCAAGGGCCTGTTCGTTGTGGCGGAGGATGTCGGCGGTGATCGCCGAGACCATCTCGAAGTAAGCGGGTGTTGTCGGATCGTCCCAGGGGCGCACGTCGGCCTGAAGCCAGCGGCTGGAGCGGATCACGTCGAGAACGTCGCCCAGGAGGACGAGGTCCACTCGCTCGATCGGTCGGTACGAGCCGTCGCGGCGCTGCGAGGCGCCGAGTGCGAGATCCGCGATACTCTCGGCGAGCAGCGTGAACGCGCCAGGCGAAATGGTCGATCCGCTGGTGCCGTCGGTCAAGTGGAGGTCGCTGATGATGACGAGCATTGCCGCGGCCGTGCGTGCGAGTGCGTGCCAGTCCGTTCCGTGAGCGCGCAGCCCGGGCGAAGCGGGGCAAGACGCTCCCAGTTTCTTTAATCGGAAGAATCGCGGCAGGGCGTGAGGATTGTTAGGCTTCGGTCCGATTTATCGGTGCTAGCGTTTGATTGCTCGTGGGGCGTGAACCCTGTCACCCCGAGGTCTGCCGAGGGGTCCGCGTTGTGTACAGCTTCCTGCTTCTGGTACACATGCCGGACGTCTCGGCGGACCTCGACGTGACAGGGTTCTGGGCGGACGTCTCGGCGGACCTCGACGTGACAGGGTCTAGCCGGACGCCTCGGCGGACGTCGACGTGACAGGGTTCTTCTAGTGCACAAAAGCAAACCGCCTGCGAACTCTCGCGAGCTCGCAGGCGGCGCGTTTTGTCGTTCGCTACCCGCACACTCCTGGCGAACGACGGTTTCAAGGGGCCTCAACCGGGTGCGTCGACTCATCCGCTAGGGTCACGCACACGCGGCGGCTGGGGCCTGATCGCCCTCCCCCCTTGCGCTTAGTAACCCCAGACGGTGACGCCGGGGGCGTAGATCACTGGGGCCGGCGTGCTGTAAATCACCGGTCGGTACGTCGGGTAGACATAGGGCGTGTACACCGGGCCGACCACGGCGCGGCGGGCGACCGGATACGGCGGCAGAGCCACGCGGGCGGCGACGCGGCGAACCGGGGCGATGCGGCGGACCACCACGGCGGCGTCCGCTTCCGGGGCGGTCACGACCAAGCCGGCGACGGCGACCACGGCGACTAGCAAAATGCGTTTGAACATCTCTTGGGACTCCTCTGGCTTATCGGTGCTGCTTGAGCAGGGCTACGGCTCTTGGCCTGCGTAAGTCGCACGGTGCGTGCCGAAAGTGAAAGGCGATACGCAAGTCTTTATTTGCTCGGCGATTGCGTTGATTTACCGAGGAGCGGCGGCGATTGTTGCTTGGCTAGTGAAGTCAAACTGATATCGCCGCGGCTCATTGCGATACGAATGAGTGGCACGACCTGAAAGGGCGTGGCGACGAATCGATATGCAATTCAGGCGCGCCTTTGTACACGTAGCGGACCCCTCGGCGGACCTCGGGGTGGCAGGGTCCTGGCCGGACGTCTCGGCGGGCCTTGGGGTGACAGGGTTCGGACGGTCTACGCGGTGCCGAGCTTTTGTTTGATCTCGGTGAGCTGCTCGCGCTCGGGCATTCGTTTGTAGTGCTCGTCCAGCGGGTAGCAGCCGGAGATCAGGCCGTGGCGGGGGGCAGTGGTGCAGTCGCTGAAGGTGCGGCAGACGAGCTTGCGCTGGAGCTTGCCTTTGGTGAGCACGTCGTGCGGCAGCTCGGGATAGCTGAGGACCATGCGGCCGAGGCCGACGAAATCGGCCCAGCGTTGGCGCACTACCGCTTGGGCGACGTGCGGCAGGTAGTCCTGCAGGTAGGAGTAGCCGGTGCCGACGAGCGGAATGTCGGGGATCGCTTCCTTGCAGGCGCGCGTGGCGTTGACCTGCCGGCAGACGCCGACGAGCGGATCTTCGGGAGGCTGGTAGCCGTCGCTCGGTGGAAAGATGGCGGGCCGCTGGATGTGCGGATCGTAGTACGGGCTGCCGGCGGTGACGTTGATCGTCGCCACGCCGTGCGCGACGAGGGAGCGCATCAACTCGATCGGCTCGGTGAGGTCGTACTTCAGCGGGTCGTCCTTATCGACGCCGAAGCCCCACTCGTACGGCAGCAGGTTGGCGTACTCCATCGGCTGCCCCACCTCGCGGCTGGTGCGGTAGGGAATCGTGTCGAACACGCTGAGCCGCACGCCGATGATGAGGTCGGGCGCCTCGTCGCGGATGCGATCGATGATTGACAGCAGCACGCGGCTGCGGCCGGCGAGGTCGCCGCCGAAGCGTCCCGGGCGCACGCGAGCGCTGAGGAATTCGTGCAGGAGGTAGCCGTGGCAGGCCTTCACGTCGACGAACTGAAAACCGACTTCGTGGGCTAGTTTCGCCGCCGTAACGTAGTCGTCGATCAGCCGTTCGATCTCGTCGTCGGTGAACACCACCGAAGCGTCCTGGGGATCGATCTTGAACTTCTCATCGAGCAGCGGATGGTGATAGGCAATCCGCGGCGCCCAGCGGCCATGGTCCTCCGGCTTGCAGAATCGGCCCGAGTGGGTGAGCTGCAGGCCGACGAGCAAGTCGTCGATCGTGCCGCACTGCTCGCGGTGAGCGGTTTGAAGCTCGTTCAACAGCTTCGTCAGGCCGGAGCGGTTCCAGGCGGTGGCGAGCGTCTGGTTAGGATTAGCGCGGCCGTCGGGGCGAACCGCCGCGGCTTCGCCGCCCCAGATGAGCTTGGCGCCGCTGCGGCCGAAGTTTCGCCACCGCCGTAGCGTGTGTTCGCTGGGGGAACCGTCGCGGTTGGCGTCCCAGCCCTCCATGGGATGAATGCACCAGCGGTTGCCGACGCGGAAGCCGGCGACGTCGATCGGCTCGGCCAGCGGCGAGCCGTCGGCCGCCGTGTCGATCTCGTCGTCGATCGGCAGCGAGCAGCCAAGTTCCGCCAACCGCGCGGTCAGGGCGTCGACGCTTTTGAGTTGGGCAACTTTCGGATAGCGGTCGGTGGAGTCGGCCATGGCTTACATTGGTGAGTCGAAAGGGCTGGGGGATAGGCCTAGTATTCCACGCAGCCGGCTTCTTTGCAGCCCCGGCCTTTGGCCGGGGTCGATTTGCAATCGGTGGGGCGTCGCCCTACATGGCGCTGCCCCCGGGCGGACAAGTTATGCAGATGCTCGCGGCGTGAGCCGCGGTCATTGCAGCACCCGGCTTCGCCGGGGGTCGGTCTCCATTAGGACAAACTCTGTCCCGGTGGAGAGCGATCCCCGGCCGAAGGCCGGGGCTGCAATTTACCGCGCTAGCATCTGCATAAGATTGGGAGCCCGGGGCTGCATTTGCGGCCTACAGGTGCCGCTTGATCAGCGGGGCGACCGCTCGGGCTGCGCGGAGATGATGGACGCGCAGCGGGTCGGAGCCGGGGTGCCTGGTGTTCATGCCGAGCGGCTTGCCGTCGGGGCCGATTTGCCAGGCGTTTGCAAAGTGCTGGACCATCCGTTTGATGAGGCCGTCGGCGACGGTTGGATCGTTGGTGATGATCGCGGTCTCGGTGTTGAGGTTCTCGGATCGCGGGTCGAAGTTGTAGGAACCGATCACGGAGATGCAGCCGTCGACCAACACCGTCTTCGCGTGAAAGTGGTTCGGGCCGGCGTATTCCCAGAACTCAACGCCATGATTGAGCATCTTCTGCCGCTGGTTTGCGTAGCCGGCGTACACAATGAGTTGGTCGGTGCTGGCCAGCGAGTTCGTAAGGATCACGACTTCGACGCCTCGCGCGCGGGCGGCGATGAGGACTTCCTTGAGCTCGTCGGAGAAGACGAGGTACGGCGACTCTAGAATGATGGAATCCGTGGCCCGAGCGAGCAGCCCCATCAGGTGGTCGTGGATCGAGCCCGGCTGGTTCTTGCGGCCGCAATCGTCCTTGAGGAAATAGACTTCGGCGGCGTCGGGCTGGCCCGCCGACCAATCGGCAGCGGCGCCGAGCTGGAGGAAACCGCTCGCGACGAGCGACTGCAGTGCGGCGTTGAGGGCGCACGCTGGGCATGCGGGGTCGTCATCGAGGCAGGGGCATACCTCGTTGACTTCGAGCTTGTCGGGCTGCAACGGCCGGACATGCTCGCTATTCCATACGCACATGAAGTAGTCGCGCGCCTCGCGAGCAGCGCAGCCGCGGACGTAGGCGTCGGCGTCAATGTAGTTCCGGCAGGCAAGGCCGAAGTTGCGGTTGTCGAGGTTTCGGCTGCCGACGATGAGCTGATCACAGTCGACGATGACCAGCTTGTCGTGGAGCCGGCGGTTCAGCCACAGCGGTCGCATGCACGTCACCGGATGGTACGCTCGAAGCTGGACGCCGCAGGCGATCAGATGGCGCTGGATGCTGTCGGGAATGTGATTGTTCAGGCCGTCCACCAGCAGCCGCACGGTTAGGCCGCGACGGGCCGCATCGCGCAGCAGCGCTAGAAAGGAGCGGCCGATCTGGTCGTCGGCCACCGCGAAGGAGGCGACGTTGATTTCCGTATGGGCCGATTGGATCAGGTCCGCCCGCGCTTGAGCGGCCTCGTGATTGTCACATAAGATGCGGACAACATCCGCAACGGCGGCCTGCGGCGGCGCGAGTGCGCCGAACACTCCGCTGGCAATCAATAGGACGGCCATGCGCGCGGCGCGACGCAGCATGCCGTCGGCGGTCGAGGCGCAAGGGTGCATGACGGTCCAAGAGACGACTGTGCGGGTGGCTCATGCTGTATCGACGCTGCTGGCCGCTGGAATGTCGTTGCATGAGGATCAACCGTTACAGCTTCACTTTTCGAGGGCTCGTGGCGACTTCACCGGGTGGGAACGCGATAAAGAGTGGCGACGCCAACACCTTGCCCTGCAAAGTTCGCCACATGGTCAAACTTCGCCGATATTGTCTCTTCGCTGCTTGCATCGGCGGCTGGGTTTCGCTCGGCGAACGCGCTGTGGCGATTCCGGTCGTGGAAGTGGCGCCGGGCGTCTACCGCGGGCCGGCGCCGGAGACGGCGGCCGACTACCGGCAACTGCGCGAGATGGGGATCCGCACGGTGCTGGACGTCCGCAAGTTCCGCCGGCGCAAGCTGGATGCGCATGGCCGCTGCGTGCGGGCGCACGGCATGGAGTACGTCCGGGTTCCGATTGGCTTCTACCCGAATCGCGACGGTAGTCCCGAGCGGGCGCTGCGGGTGCTGGCCGATGCGGGGCGCTATCCCATCTTCATCCACTGCGAGCTTGGCCGCGACCGCTCGGGGCTGGTCATCGGCCTTTACCGAATTCGCTGCGAAGGGTGGAGCGTTTGCGCGGCGTATGCCGAGATGCAGCGGTTTGGGTTCAACGAACGGCTGCGGGGGTTGGATCGATATTTTTGGCGGCATGCGCACGGCAGCGGCTGCGTGAGTTGTGGGCGCTAAGCCGCAAGCGGATAGAGTGTAGCAGGGTTTTCGTCATTCTTCGCTCCGCTCAGGATGACAGGCTGCGGTTCGGATGAGTGCTCTAAGCGGACCCCTCGGCGGACCTCGGGGTGGCAGGGTTCGGCCGCTATCTACGCGGCTTTGCGGCTGGAGTTGAGATGCGGCATCTGCCGGCCGTTGCGCTCGACGCCCAGGAACCGGCAGAGGGAATCCATCGCATCGGGGCGCCCGACGTTCAGCACGAGCAGGTCGCCGGGCCGGTGCCGGAAATAGTCCATAACCGAGCGGTTATGGGCTTCGTAGCCGGCGACGTAGATTTCGCGATCGAAGACGCTCTTCTCGTCGACGCCGTAGATAAGCTGATGGGCTCGCCAAAGCCATCCCTTGTGACGATAGCCGAACGCCTTCATTTCGCTCGCCGTCGGCAGGCGGCGATTGCCGAACAGCCGCGTATGGAATCGCACGAGCGATTCATACCATTCGGCGGAGCTGCCGCGGACCGTCAGGATGAATCTCGCCTGCGGAAACGCATGGTCGAGGGCCACGAAGGTGTGATCGAGGCAGAAGGGGATGTCCTGAAAAGCTTCCCATCGCTTGCAGTACTCGATGATGGGACGGAAATCTCGCTGAGCCCACTGCTCGATGAGCTGCTCGAAGGGCGCCTGTTCGGCCACGTCAAAGCCGAGCGACTGCAGGGCGGCGCCCAAGGAGGTCGTGCCGGTCTTTCCACCGCCGACGCAGAAGATCTTTCTGGTCGAGGGCAGGACAGTCATCAGGCCGATTCTCCATGAAAATGTTTCTTGGCGTAGTACGCTTATCGGGCGTAGGAGCGCCCACGTCCAGGAAAATCGTGCTAGCAGTCGGCTGCTCTGAGAAGCTGGCGCCGGGAGCCCCCCGCGCCGGTGGGCTTAGAAGCCGAACAATCGCAATACCAGAAAGCCGGCGGCCCCCGTCATCGGCAGCAGCCCCAACGGGGCGAAAGTCAATAGCCAGGGGCGTCAGCCCCTGGTCGCGTTTGCAAGCTTGCAGCGTAAGCCCCAACGGGGCGGCAGTAGGTTGGCCAGCGCACTGCCGCCCCGTTGGGGCTTACATTCGTAAGGAGCGCAGCACCAGGGGCTTACGCCCCTGGCTATTAACTGCCGCCGCGTTGCGGCTTCAAAGCATAAGCTTGTGGGGCCGTGGCGCCATCGAACAACATCTCGCCGCCGCGGCTGTCCTTCGGCAAGCGATGGCCAGTGCGGCGGCTGCGAGCAGGGCTAGCGTCGCCGGCTCTGGGATGGCTCGGGCGCTGAACCGGAAATTCAGGCCGTCGCCATCGACGGGCCGGGCGTCGTAGCCGCCGGCGATCAGCAGATGACCATTGAGGCTGTCGGTGAGCTTGAGATCGGGGTGGGTCGACGACTCGAGGTGGAGCAGGCCGCCGATGAAGTCGGTCACGAACGCGTGGCTGGCGAGATAGGCCTCCACGTGGTCGGCAGTTACGCGGGCGGCGGGCGGCGCCGTCGGTTGAATCGCCTCATTGCCGGTAAGGACGAGGTCGAGGTTCAACAGCCGGGCAGGTTCTCCGGCCGTGTCGAGCTCGTAGACGAACGTGCCGCCGATGCCGAAGTCGAGTTGATAGTCGCTGGGCATGCCGCCGGGAATGCCGGGCCCTTCAGGCGACGGAAAGTATTGGAACACGCCGCCGGGGTTGATCTGGTACTGCTGTTGAATGACGGCGGCACTTACGGGGGCGACAGCGATGACGAGAACAAGCACAGGAGCCCAGATGCGGTTGGCGTTCATGAGCGAACTCCCTTGACGGGCTTGAGCATCAACGTGGAGCAACGCGCGGAGGAATGTCGGCGGCGCCGAAGACGGGAAGAGGCTCTCCTTTCAAAGGATATACGAAGGCAAATTGCCCTCGCAATCGGAGCGCGTT
>DASVCM010000410.1:0-6510 GCA_036381635.1 Lacipirellula sp. | reverse complement strand
CACGCAATGGTGGTGGCAGACATCACTACTCCTCCTATCAACACGAACCAGGTAATACGGCGGCGCCGACGTCGACGCCGCTCTTCACTGCGCAGTGATTTGGTCAGCAAGTCGTCGGGATCGCGGAGCGCGGCTTGCAGTAGGTCTTGTTCGTTGCCGTTGCTAAGCGTGCGGCCTGACATGGCGGCGGCCCTTTGTCGCTGGATTGATAAGTTGTTGGTGAGGCGGCTACACCTACCGATTAAAGCCACCGGCTCCGCCGGTGGACTGCCTTTGAGCAAGATTCTTCGTGATGTAGTCCCCCGGCAGAACCGGGGGCTTTCAATAGGTCGACCGGGAATGTCTCGTTCAAATGGCTTTGATGATCCTCGCCGCTTCGTCGGCGGAGTCGTCGGCGTCGCCGACGGCGTCGAGCGGCGTGCCGCTGACTTCGTGGCTGGCAGAAATTTCGGCGCGGAGGGCGTCGATCACTTTGTCGAGCCGCGAGCGGACCGTCGGGTAGGAGACGCCCGCCTGCTGGGCGATCTCTTTGAGGTTGCCGCCGGCGAGGAGAAAAATCTCGATAAACCGCTGATGTTCCGACGGCAGCCGACCCAGCCGGGTGGTGGCGAACTGGCCCTCAATGGCGCACTGGCAGGCCGCACAGGCCATCCGCGTGACTTCCATCAGGCTCTGGCAGTAGGGGCACTGGTTGGTGAGCATGGTCGTGCTATTACGCAAATCGAAGCCATCGGACACATCTTGTTAATATAATTTACTTTTGTCAACAGATTGTTTAACATTTTTTACAGACCGGGAGGGCGAGGCTCCGGCCGAGCCGGGAACCAGATGCTGGCGCTCGGCTCGGCCGGAGCCTCGCCCTTCCGGTTGACGACGCCTCGGGCTCGAGCAGCGCGAGTCAGCGGGCGAATCGGGCCAGCGATAAGAAGCCGGCGGGAAGCGTTGTCCGGCCGTCGACGACCAGCTCGGTGAGCAGACGCCCGAGGATGGGCGTGAACTTGAAGCCGTGGCCGGACAAACCGGCGGCGAAGACGACGCGCTCGTCGGCGGGATGGCGGTCGACAACGAAGTGCTCGTCGGGCGACATCGTGTAGAGGCAGACCGCGTGTTCAATACACGGCGTGCGGACCGCGGGCAAATGCCGCTGCATGAAGGCGTCGACCGGCGCCTGGTCCTCGGCGGTTAAGCCGCGATCGACGTGCAGCGGGTCGGCTATAACGTCGCCGCCGGAATGTTCGGCGGCCTTCACGCCGCGCTGGTCGATCGCTGGGAACCCATAGAAGATGCCGTGCGGCAGTTCGAAGAGGTAGCAAGGAAAACCGGCGTCGGCGTGCGTTGAAGAATCGGTCGGGGCGTACCACGAGAGCGGAATGCGGCGGACTTGGAACTTGACGTTGAGCGCACTGAGTACCTGCCCAGCCCAAGCGCCTGCGGTAATCACGAGCTTCTCAGCACGAAACTCGCCGGCGCTTGTCTGAACCACGATGTCATCGCTCGCTGCCCAGCCTAGGGCCTCGACGCCCGCTAACAGTTCGGCGCCTGCGGCCCTAGCGGCGTTCAAACATGCCTCGACGCAGCGCTCGACACTGAGCAGCCCTGCCCTGCGTTCGAAGACGCCGACCGAATCGGCCGGCGGCCGCAGCGCCGGCCAGCGACGTTTGATTTCTTCAGCGGTAAGCCGCTGAACGTCCAGCCCGTGCAGAGCAGCGGCCTGCAGCACGCCCGGCACGACCACGCCGTCCGGCGGGCCGATCTCGACGAGCCCCGTTTCGCGTTTGAGTTCCTTACCGGCGAGATGCTCCAGCTCTTCCCACAGCCGATAGCTTTCCAACAACAGCGGCACGTAGTCGGCATGCTCGAAATAAGCCTGGCGGATGATCCGCGTGTGGCCGTGCGAGCTGCCGCGGTCGTGCGGCGGATGGAAGCGGTCGATCCCCAGCACGCGCAGGCCGCGGCGTGCAAGCTGCCACATCGCCGCGCTCCCGACGCCGCCGGCGCCGAGGACGATCGCATCGTAAGAGGCGTGGGGCATCTTACATCCCCCTCCCTTGAAGGGAGGGGCTAGGGGAGGGATTGGCGGTTATTGCTAGCATCGCGGCGTCGATGCGCTTGTGGAAACTATTGAATCCCTTCCCCGTCCCCTCCCTTCACAGGATTAATGCAACTGCTGCCGTCCTATTAGCCCCGGCTTTCAAGCCGGGGTAAATCGGCCGCCTCAGTGATCGGCCGAGCCGATGCGCCGCCGTCCATCGGATTGCTGCCGAGGCCGAAACCGTCCGCGGACTGATTCGGCCTCGACCGCGCTCCGATTTGAGACAGAGCCTTTTACTCGGCCGCCGTACCCTGCAGCCGCGCACCCCGCCGTAAAACGGCGGGGCTAATAGGATCCGCTGCTAGCCGTTGCATATTCCTGTTCAAGGGAGGAGGATTCAACGTTACCACACATACTCGCGTTGTTGAAATGGGCGTTTTTCGGTACCTTGCGCTCCCAATCTACCTGCAATTCTGCGCGCGTTGGACAGCCTGCGCGACTTCGCCGGCGACCTGTTAGGTCGCGGCTGAGGGACGCCTGGCTGTTTGGCGCCGCGTATTGGTCCCCCGCACGCGACCCCGACGCCAGGATGGCGCGCCGCCACGCAAGGATGCATGGATGAAAGTCACCCAACTTCGCCTCGCCGGGCTGGGTTCTTGGCCCGAGCTGGACGCCCGTTCGATCGGGCCCGAGCTGAACGTCTTCTACGGCTCCACCGGGACCGGCAAAACGACCATCGCCCAGCTTGCGGCTCACTTGCTGTACGGCAAGTCGGAGCTCGCCGCGCGGTTGCCAGCCAGTAGACCGGCGGCGCTGGTGGAAGGTTCGATCGAGGTCGACAGCCCGCAGGGAAAATATTTGCTGCGGCGGCATCGCGACGGCTCGCCGCAGGGGCGGCTGTCGATCGCCTCGGCCGGCGGTCCTGCGGTCGATGGGCGGACGATTCGGACGCTGCTGTCGGAAATCTCGCCGCGGCTGCTGGCGGAGTTGTATGCGGTGGATTTTGCGAAGCCGCTGCGCGCCGAGACGTTGCTGAGGGGCGAGTTTGCCGAGAACTTTGCGACGGCGCTAAGCGGCCACGCCTCGGACGGGGACGCCCTCGCCTGCGACGTGCACAAGCCAGTTCCGGCGGCAATCGTCGATCGGCATCGGCTGAATGAATTCGTCCGCCGCCGCGACGATGCCGCTCGGCAGATCGAGCAGCATATGTCGACGGCGCGGCGGACGAGCGGCGAGATCGAGCGCGAATTGCAGGATCTCGATGCGGCGCTTTCGGCTCGACGCCGGCAGGTGGAGCCGCTAGAGGCGAAGCTCCGCGCGGCAGAGGCGAAGCTCGCCGAGATCGCCGCGACACTGCGGTACTTCTCGCTGGAATCGGCCATTCGTCGCAGCGTTGAAGTCGACAGCGATCGGCAGCGCGCGGCCATCGAGCGGCTCGACGCCGAGATCGGCCGCTGCCGGCAGATGCTCAGCGACACGCAGCTTCGCGATGCAACGGTTCGCCGCGAGCTGGCCGAGGTGCATCCCGACGGCACGGCCGACAGCGCGAGCAGCCTGGCGGATCAGCGGTCGACGGTCGGCGTTCTCGAAAGTCTCTTGGACGATCTCGACGCCGAAGTCTCGCAACTAGCCCGGTCGCACGAGCCGGGGCGCTGCGTGGGGTGCGACTCGCACGCTCGGCTGTCGCCGGTTGCGCAGATGCTGCGGCAACAGCTTTACACGCTCTGCGGGCAGGTCACCGAGCAGGAGCGGACGGTCCGGCGGATGCAGCTTCATGCGGAGGCGCGGCAACTGGCTCGGGCCCAGACGGATTTGAGCGAGCAGCTTGAGCACTTGCTGGGGCGGCGTCAGTCGCTTGTGCATGAGTCGCAGCTCGCCCAGCGGCCGGCACTCATGCTGCCACAATCGCCGGCGGCCGCGCATTGCCAGTGCCATGGCCATGCTGAGTTTGTCAAAGACGCCGACGCCATGCTGCTGGCACGATGCGATCGTTCGAAGCGAGAGCATCTGGCCCACGAGCGACGAATCTCGCTGGAGAGAGAGCGTAACGAACTGCGGGCGGCGTGCGACGCGCTGCATCAAGAAATCGAAAGGCTCGAAGCACGCTGGCAGCGGCTGCAACAGGAGCGGGCGACGGCGGCCGGATCGGCTTCGCTGGAAGCCCTGCGCCAGGAGCTTTCGCGAGCTGAGGCCGACGTCCAGCGGGCGCTCCACGGCGCCACTGGGACGACCGCGGCGAGCACAACCGCGGCGCCGCATCGCCGGGCATGGAAGGCTTCTGACGTCCTGGCGCAGCTTACCGACGGCGAGCTGAAGCAGATTCGCCTCCATCGCGACGAGGGCGCCGCGACGATTATCAACCGCGAAGGCCGCGCGCTGCCGATTGCCGAGTTGACTGCGGCGAAGCAGGATCAGCTCTATCTGGCGCTGACGCTCGCGCTGGTCTCGTCGTTCAGCGCGCGCGGAATCGATTTGCCGCTGATTCTGGACGAGCCGTTCGTTCGCCAGGACGCGCGGAGCGCCGCGGCGATGGCCGGGGTGCTCGCCGAGTTCTCGCGGCAGGGGCGGCAGCTCTTCGTATTCACCGCGAACCGTGATGCGGCGGCGAGATTCGAGTCGCTGGGCGTCGCCGTGCAGGATATCGATTTACTGCGGCGGCGGTTGCCGGCTGCGGCGCCGCCACAACCGCGGGTCGCAACGCCGGCGGCGGAGGCCGGCGGGCCGGAAATTCGCGTCGTCCGCGAGACGATCCGCGAGCCCAAGCCGAAGCTCCGCGTCACCGGTCAGTGGGCGGCGGGCGACGACGAGCATGAGGTGTATTATCTCGCGACGAACGCCTCAATCGCCGATTTTCCGGTGTTGGGGAACGACACGGCGAAGATCTTTGCGGGACTAGAGATTCACACGGTCGAGCAACTGCTGGCCGCGCACCCCCAGACAGTCGCCCTGCAGCTTGGTCGGCCGGGCGTGACGGCCAACACGGTTCGGCTGTGGCAGGCCCACATGACCCTGATGTGCTTCGTGCCGGGGATGTCGCTGAACGACGCGCAGGTGCTGGCGGCGAACGAGGTCGGCTCGCCCGCGGCGCTGCATTCGATTGATGTGAAGTTGCTCGCCGGCGATATCGAGAAGTTCATCGGCACGCAGCGCGGCCGGCGGTTCGCGGGAATCAAGGCGCGATTCACGCGCGAGCGGCTTGCGGAGTTGCAATCGCGGGCGCGTACTCAGCGCGAGCGTTGGGAAGCGGCCAGCCGGAAGTTCGCATGGCTCGAGCCGTCGGCGCCGGCGAAAGAACCGGTCGCGCTTAGCGCTAAGCCGCGAGCGGCTGCGCGGCGGCAACAGCGCGCGCCGCTCCGGTTCCTGTTGGACACGACAAGCCCCATTGAGCTGGCGCCGTCGATTGACGGGGCAACTGCCGAACTACTGGTGAACGTGGGCGTTCGCACGGTGGCCGATTTGCTGAATGTCAATCCGGACTCCACGGCGGACGAGATTGGCGAAGGGCGGATCACCGCGGCGGTCGTGTCGCGGTGGCAGCACGAGGCGCGCCTGGCGTGCCGGATTCCCGAGCTGCGCTGTTCGGGCGCTCAAATTCTGGTGGCCGCAGGGCTGACACAGCCGGAGCAGGTCGCCGGGGCGAATGTCGCGGAGCTGCACAAGAAGGTGCGCCAGCTGTGTCGTTCGCCGCAAGGCAAGCGGCTGCTCCGCGACGGCAAGCCGCCGTCGCGCGAGCGGGTCGCCCAGTGGGTGCGGCACGCAGCTCACACCCGGCCGCTGGAAGCGGCGTAAGCTCGAGCGACTTCCCCATTAAAGCCCCGGCCTCTGGCCGGGGGTCGGTCTCCACAGGGACCAAGCTTGTCCCGCGCGGTGCGAAACCCCCGGGCGGAGCCCGGGGCTACAACTAGCGGCCTACGTGGCGCTTAGCTGTCGCCATTGCCGCAAGTATTATCGCCAAGGCTAATCCGCTCGGCTCCGGCACGCTGAAGGCCGTCGGAACGAGCGACGTGGCGCCGAGCTGCCGCTGCCAGATGAGCAGGTCGCGGCCGTCGGTGTCGCTGTCGCCGTCCGCATTGCCATTGGCGTTTTCGCCGAAGGCGGCGCGCCAGATGTTCAGATCGGCGCCGTTGACGAAGGTGTCTTCGTTGAAATCCGCCGGGTTGTAATCCACCGGCGGCGTGAGATCGACTTCCCAGCCAATGTCGACCAGCGCCGCCGCATCGAGTTGCGTGAGTCGTTTGCGCGTTCCAACGGTGATCTCAGGATCGAGCGCGGCCTCCTGCGGCGTGTTGGTCCCATAGATGCGACTCATCGTGCCCGACTGCCAATGGCCCGATCCGGACAGCGGCGGATTGCCGCCGTACTCGGCCGTGGCGTTTGGGCCGGTGAAAAACCCGCCGCCGTTCAATGTGTTCCATTCGTCGGAAGCGCCCAGGCCGAGCGCATGGCCTAGTTCATGGATGGCTACGGAGAAAAAATCG
>DASVCM010000409.1:0-3898 GCA_036381635.1 Lacipirellula sp. | reverse complement strand
AAGTCGAGCGCCTTGCGGCCGTTGGCGGCGATCCGCGCGTCGAACCCAGCCCGATTCAGGGCGAACTGGGTGACCCGCGCCAGCGCCACGTTATCGTCAACCACTAATGCCTTGCCGCGAACGGTCATAGCTGCTTTCCTGTTCATTCACTAGGACCACAAGCACGAGCTTGGGATGGCGTTTGTACGGCCACGCTTAGAACGAGCTGTAATTGCCGGTTTGACTTGCCGACGCCGAATTCTCGTTGCAAATAAACTCGCCGGTGTCTGCGTTATACATCCACGCGGTGCTTCCATCGGCGACCACGGGATCAGCGGTCGAGACTTTGACGTCTACGCCGCCGGCGCCGACGGGAGAAGTCGGGAAAGGTCCGCGAATGTAACTCTTAAGGGCCGAGCGGAAGTCCGCACCGGTTCCGGAGCAAGCCGGGTAATCGCCATTGTTTGCGTAAAAAAGCTCAATCGCGTCGCGGACCACCGCCAGCGATTGCCGCAAGCCATTATCGGTGGCCTCATTCGACGTCGAGAACATCTTTGGCGCGGCGACGCCGGCCAGGATGCCGAGGATCAAGATCACCACGACCAACTCAACGAGTGTAAAACCGTTTCTCCGATTCATTGCCCTGTCCTTTGTGAAATCCTGTCAAGCTCACGTTTGACAAACGACAGTTAGTCGCAAGTGCGTGTTGTCACCGTCGCGGTCGCCCCTTGGCCACCGCCGAAAAAAACGTAGCACGCACTTCTGCGCCCGTGTTCTGCGGCATTCCGCTACCTGGGCGAATTAAGGTTGCCGCGCCATCGCTATAACCGGTCCGCACGGCGCATTCGGACACTCGCCGGCCATGGTTTGTGACCTATTGTTGTGGGCCCAGTGCGGCATACCGCTCTCGGGGGACGCCTCCCCGCACGGCTCGTATGCCATCCTTATATAGATTGACGAGGCCCGCGGACGGACACGCGAAGTCCGGCCAGGTTTTACGCTCGCAGGAGTATCGACTCGTGACGGCACAAATTGCGGAAGAACTGTTGACGCCAGCCACGTTGCGAGCGCATGCCGCGCTCGTTGCGGCGCTTGAATGCCCCCTGGAGCTGTGGGAACGTCGGGCGCCACGGCAGTGGCAGGTCTGCATGGCGGCCAATGGAGAATACAACAGCGGGCATCTCGATCTGGCCGGCGACTGTGACCAGCGCCTGGTGGCGCTGCTAGAGCGGGCCCACGCCACCGGCCGCCCCTGCCGCGCGACCATCGGTCACGATCGCGTCGCCGTCGCGGCGCCCTTCACCTCCGAGCCGGGCGATCCTTCGATCATCGCGATTGCCGAGCTCGACTCGACCTGCGGCCTGTATGCCGAGCGATTGGCCGATGCGGTGTTGCGCGAGTTGCGGCAGCGCGATGAAGTCGACTGGCTTCGCGACGAGAACTTCGTGTTTTCGCAGCAAGTGACCGACGACTTCGAAGAGCTCACCTATTTACGACTCATGGCGACCAACCTGGTCGTGAAAGATACGTCGCTCGACATCTTTAAGATCGTCGACCAGGCGATCACCGGGCTGCGCGAGATGATCGGCGCCGAGGCCATTTACTTCGTGCGGCCCGGCGTCAACGACAGGCCGCAGGTCGTGTCGAGCTGCTGCTTCAGCCCAGACGCCACCGAATGCGTCGACCACGGCACGGTTTCACGGCTGGCCAACATGTTTTGCGACCGTGCGGCGGTGGCGCCGTGCGTCAAGAACGACATTCGCACGACCGACCCGGCCGCTCGAGCCGCCGGCGTGCGGCAATTCCTGATGGTCCCCATCGGCACCGGCGCGCGGAGCTTCGGCTGGTTCGTGGCGATCAACCGCAGCGCGGCAGGCCGGCAGTGGCCGCCGAGTCCGCTGCTGCAGCTCGGACAAGATGAGTTCGGCACGTGGGAAGCCTCGCTGCTGAACGCGGCGGCTACGCTGATTGCCTCGCACGCGAGCAACCTGGAGCTCATTCGCGAGAAGGAGCTGCTGCTGACCAACATGGTGCGCACCCTCGTTTCGGCCCTCGACTCGAAGGACGCCTACACCCGCGGTCACAGCGAGCGCGTCGCGATGTTTTCGAAGCGAATCGCCGAGCAGCTTGGATACACCGAGGCCGAGACCGAAAAGCTGTACCTGTCGGGCCTGCTCCACGACGTGGGTAAGATCGGCGTGAGCGACGCGGTGCTGCGGAAGCCCGATAAGCTCACCGACGAAGAGTTTGCGGAGATCAAGCGCCATCCCGACGAAGGCTGGGGCATCTTGCTCGAACTGGAGCAATTGAACTACGTCTTGCCGGGCGTGCTCCATCACCACGAACAGGTCAACGGCACCGGCTATCCCGACGGGCTGAAAGGCCAGGAGATCCCGCTGGACGCCCGGATCATGGCCGTCGCCGACGCGTACGACGCGATGACCAGCGACCGCGCCTATCGCAAGGGCATGCCGCACGAGAAGGCTCTCGAGATTTTAAAATCCGGCGCCGGCACGCAATGGGACACCGAAGTCATGGACGCCTTCCTAAACGTCATCGACGACATCTCGGCGATCCGCTACGGCTACTCGCAGGTCGAACGGCCGACGCGCAAGGGACCGGCCCTGGGACCGTCGTGCCGCAATTGAGTCGATAGTCGGTAGTGGGTAGTCGGTAGTTAGAGCCTCGCCCCGCTACCCCTTACCCACTGCCCCCTACCCACTAACACGTCCATGAGCGGCACTCCACGGCGGCGCGCGTTTACGCTCATCGAGTTGGTGATCGTCGTGCTGCTGATCGGCATCCTCGCCGCCGTGGCGGCGCCGAAATACGGCAGCACCTTAGAATCGTTCCGCGTAGACGCGGCGGCGCGGCGGATTGCTTCGGACCTTCGCATGGCGCGTGACTTCGCGCAGCGAAAAAGCAAGGCCGAGACCGTGGACTTCGACGCCGCGCTGGACAGCTACGCCATGTCCTCGATGCCGGACGTCGTCCATCCCGGCGTTCTGTACGCCGTGAACCTGGCCGCAGAACAAGAGCCGGTGGACATTACCTCGGCAAACTTTGAGGGAATGGACTCGCTTCAGTTCAATATTTACGGGCGTTCTAACCGGTTTGGAACCATCACCGTCAGCTCGGGCGCCGAGCAGCGGACTGTGCAAGTCGACAAACTCGGCAATGTTACGATTCTCTAATGGCAACATGACGAGCCGGCCGCACTTCGGCAGCGCTCTGCGCAGACCGCGACAAGGCTACACGCTTGTCGAGCTGGTCATGGCCATGATGTCGGCCTCCGCGTTGGTCGGCGGCCTCGCGGCGACGGTTTTCTTATCGACCAGCGTCCAGTCGCGCGACTCGACGCCCGGCGCCGACGCCAACCGAGCGTCACTGGCCCTGTCGCAGCTTGCGGCCGACGTCCGCCAGGCGATCCGCTTCCGGGAGCGAACGGCTACCGCCATCACGATTCAGGTGCCCGACCGCGACGGCGACGCAACCAACGACACAATCCGCTACTCGTGGTCGGGAACAGCAGGCGATCCGCTCATGTATCAATTCAACACCGAGACGGCCATCACCCTGATCGCCGACGTGAAGCAGTTTGAACTGACGGCAATTACGAGGCAAATCCTCGCGCCTTAGCGCCCTTCAAATCGCAATGCGGCAGCAACAACGACATCAGCGACGCGCCCTGACGATGGCGGAGATCGTAATCTCTACGGCCATTGTCGGCGTAATGACCGTGGCCGCCCTCGAATCGGTGAACATGACTTACCGCGTTCGCCGCATAAACAGCAATCGGCTCACCGCGCAAGGCCTCGCCCAGGAGCTGCTCGCAGAAGTCGTGGCCATGCCGTACACCGATCCACAAAACCCGGGCGGGGCGATCGGGCTTGATGCGGGCGAGAACTCGACCTCGCGC
>DASVCM010000408.1:0-4173 GCA_036381635.1 Lacipirellula sp. | reverse complement strand
ACGTCCGTGAGCCGATACTGCCGCCCCTGGAAGCGGAACGTCAGCCGCTCGTGATCGATTCCCAGGCAATGGAGAATCGTCGCCTGCAGATCGTGCACGTGCACCGGGTTCTCCGTGACATTAAAGCTGAAGTCGTCAGTGGCGCCATAGACAATCCCCGGCCTCACGCCGCCGCCGGCCATCCACAGCGAAAACGCTCTGCCGTGGTGATCGCGGCCGTAGTTCTCCCGCGTGAGCCCGCCCTGGCAATATACGGTTCGGCCGAACTCGCCGCCCCAAATCACGAGCGTGTCCTCCAGCAGCCCGCGCTGCTTCAAATCGAGCACCAGCGCCGCCGATCCTTGATCGACGTCCCTTGCGAGCGATTCAATCCCGGCCGGCAAGTCGCCGTGGTGATCCCAGCCGCGGTGGTAAAGCTGGATGAACCGCACGCCGCGCTCGGCCAGCCGGCGGGCCAACAGGCAGTTGGCCGCGAACGTCCCCGGCTTCCGCGCCTCTTCGCCATACAGCTTGAAGGTCGACTCCGCTTCGGACGTGAAGTCGACCAGCTCCGGCACCGAAGTCTGCATCCGGCAGGCCATCTCGTACTGGGCGATGCGGGCTTCGATCTCCGGATCGCCAACCGCCGCGTGCCGCTGGTAGTTCAGCGCGCCGAGCGTATCGAGCCAACGTCGCCTCGCGCCCTTCGACAACCCTTCCGGATCGCGCAGGAACAACACCGGCTCGCCAGCGCTGCGGAAGTTCACCCCTTGATGCTTCGACGGCAGGAAGCCGCTTCCCCACAGCCGGCTGAGCAGCCCTTGGTCCGGCTTGCCGTTGCTGGGGAGCGACAGCAGCACGACGAACGCCGGCAGGTCGGCGCCGTCCGAGCCGATGCCGTAATCCACCCACGATCCCATCGACGGCCGCCCCGGCTGCTGCGAGCCGGTCTGCAAAAACGTGATCGCCGGGTCGTGGTTGATCGCCTCGGTGTGCATCGAGTTCACGACGCAGATCTCATCGGCAATCCGTTGCGTGTACGGCAGCAGGTTGCCGATGCGCGTTCCCGATTGGCCGCACCGCTTGAAGCCGTATTTGCTCGGCGCGATCGGCAGCCGCTTTTGCGCGGTGACCATGCCGGTGAGCCGCTGCCCCTGCCGCACCGAGTCGGGCAGGTCGGCGTCGAACATCGCCTCAAGCTTCGGCTTCGGGTCGAGCAGTTCCAACTGCGAGGGCCCGCCCGACTGGAACAGATAGATCACCCGTTTCGCCCGCGGCGCGACGTGTGTGGCCGGCATGATGCCCGCCGCGGCTTGATCGACGAGCGTGTGCAACGCAGCCGCCCCCAGTCCGAGACTGGTGCGAGCGAGGAAGCGCCGCCGCGTCTCGGCGATCGATCGAATCTGAAGTTCGGTGGGCATCGTCAGTTTCTTTTGATGGCCTCGTCAAGGTTAAGCAGCAGGCTGGCGACATTGGCGTACGCGGCAAGTTCAGCGGCATCGTGCGAATCGTCGGGCTTCGATTCGCCTGCTTCCAGCAGTCCTGTGGGAACCGACGCCTCTCGGGAGAACTCGTCGCGCTGCTTATTCAGCAGCTCGACCAGCAGATGTATTTCGTCAGAACTCGGCTTCCTGGCCGTGAGTAGCTCAAACGCCCAAGCCAGCCGTGACTCGTCGGTCGGCCCCCCTTCAGTGCGCATCCGCTCGCCGAGCTTGCGAGCGGCTTCGAGAAACGTGGGATCGTTCATCAACACCAATGCCTGCAGCGGCGTGTTGGTTACCGATCGTCGCGCCGTGCAGAACTCGCGGTCCGGGGCGTCGAACGTCGCAAGCGTGGGGTGCGGCACGGTTCGCTTCCAAAAGGTGTATAGGCTGCGGCGATACAAGTCCTCGCCCGATGACTCTTGATACGAAGTCCCCGGGTACGGCGCCGCGACCACGATGCCCTTGTACAAGTCCGACGGTTGGTACGGAAACACCGGCGTCCCGCCGAGCTTCGGAACCAGCAGCCCGCTCACCGCGAGGGCCTGGTCGCGAATCATCTCGGCCGTCAGCCGCTGCCGCGGACCTCGCGCGATCAGCCGGTTCTCGGGATCGTTCGCCCACCGCTCGGCCGTAGCGGAGGAATCCTGCTGGTACGCGGCCGACTCGACGATCATCCGCACGAGCCGCTTCACATCCCAGCCGCTTTCCATGAAATCGGCCGCCAGCCAGTCGAGAAGTTCCGGATGCGAGGGCCACTCGCCTTGGAAGCCGAAGTCGCCGACCGTCTTCACCAGGCCGACGCCGAAGAAACGTTGCCAAATCCGATTCACCACCACCCGCGCGGTGAGCGGATGCCGCCGGTCGGTGAGCCATCGTGCCAGCGCCAGGCGGTCTCGATCACCCTCGGGCAGCGGCAGGCCGATCGCGCTTGGCACGTCGGCCGACACCCATTCCGCGGGCTTGTCGTACTGGCCCCGCTCCAGCAGGAACGTCGGCCGCGGCTCCGACAGCTCGCGCATAATCATCATCGTGGGAAATGTGCGCTGGTGAGCCAGCCGTTCTTTGCGGGCTTCGTTCCACGCCGCCGCGAGTAGCGTTATCCGCTCGTCGTTCGATTTGCCGGCAGAAGCCAGAGCCGCGCGCCGCTGCCAGGGAATGTCGGCGCCTTGCTCGACAGGCGGCGAAAGGAGCTCGCTTTTCAGGAACTCTTCGAGAAGCCCTTCCTCAACGTTCCCGCTTATGATTCGCAATCGCCGAATTGTTCCATGAAATACATTGTCCGACGGCGCGCCGGAGTGGCCCAGTGTGACGGCGGCGCCGAGGCCAACATTGCCAGTGAGGCCGTCGTGCCGAATCTCGGTCTCGACCTCGACGCCGTCGATGAAGATGCGAAACCCCTCGGCTTTATTGCCGCGCCCGCTCACCGCTATGTGCCGCCACTGTCCGACGGGCATCGCATCGACGGAGCGAATCTGGAGTGAGTACCCCGGCCAGCGGATAGCGAGCTTTACGTCTACAGCCCCATTTTCCGCGATCCCCACCTCCATGCCGCTGCCATAGCGATTTGCCGAGGCAGGGGCGGAAAAATTCATCGTCGAAACAATCGGGCCCGCGGCCGCCTCCGCACGCTTCACCCACGCGGTGAGCAGCCAACCCCCATGCAGATCGAATGCCTTGCTTGCTACATTAACGGGCTTGGCTCCCGGAAACTCTGTCGGTTCATCGGCCGCAGCAAGCGACAGACGCTTTTCATCGAAATGCGGCGACGTAGGTACGGAGGGGGAAGCATGAGAGCCTGCATCCCCTGTGCGGAATTGCAGTGTTTGCCGAAGTTGGTTCTCCAGCGACCGCTCGTCTTTCAGAAGTTTATCGTATTGCCGGCGCTGCTCGCTCGTCGGCGCGCGCATCAGCGGCGCGGCATTGCCTATTCGGCCGTCTTCGCCGATTTCATCGACATTGTTGAAGAATGCAAATACCCGGTAGTACTCGCGCTGCGATATCGGATCGAACTTGTGGTCGTGGCAGCGGGCGCACTCCAGCGTCAAACCCAGCCACGCTAGCGACATCGTGCGCACTCGGTCGGCCACGTACTCAACCCGATACTCCTCGTCGATGATTCCACCCTCGGAATTGATGACGTGATTTCGATTGAAGCCAGTTGCGATCAGATCGTCCGGCGTTCGGTCCGGCAGCAGGTCGCCGGCCAGTTGCTTGGTTAGGAACTGGTCGTAGGGCATGTTGGCATTGAAGGCGTCGACGACCCAGTCGCGCCACGGCCACATGGTGCGAAGCGAATCGTTGTTAAAGCCGTGGGTGTCGGCGTAGCGGGCCACGTCGAGCCAGTCGGACGCCATCCGCTCGCCGTAGTGCGGACTGGCCAGCAGTTCATCGAGGGCGGATGCAATTGGATTGTCGGCCGCTTGCCACTCGGCGAGCTGGGCGGGTGCCGGCGGCAAGCCGGTTACGTCGAAGCTGATGCGCCGCAGCAGTGTGGGCATCGGCGCCCGCGGCGATGGCGCGAGCCCTTGCGCCTCGAGCCGCGAAAGGATGAACCGGTCGACGTCGTTGTGCGGCCAATGGCCGCGCGCGACCCTCGGCAGTTCCGGCCTGCGGACGGATTGAAACGCCCAATGGACCTCGTAGTCGGCGCCCTGGGCGACCCAGCGCGTCAGCAGCTCGATCTGCTGCCGAGTCAGTTGCCGGTGCGAGT
>DASVCM010000407.1:0-2210 GCA_036381635.1 Lacipirellula sp. | reverse complement strand
CAGCCTGGGAGGTTGCGACCGCAGCGCCCTCCGGGCTCACCGGTGCGCCCCCGGACAGATAGCTGTCGAGGTCTAGCTGATCGACGATCAGATTCATGCCGAAAGCCGGCCGATCACGGAGCGCCGCCACCATCGCGCCCTTGACGCGGGTGTTGTCGAACTGCAGATCGAGATCGCCGAGTTCGAGCATTTCGCCTGTTACCGCGAGGTGGCTGGTGGCCGACACCGTGTTGAGGCGGCCCGCCGGTAGGTCCGCGGCATCGAGGTCGAGCCAGGCCAGCAGATTTCGGAAGTCGTTGGACGACAGTTCGGCAAAGCCATCCACCCGTGGGCGGCCGTCGGCGGCGAGCAGCTTGCCGGTGAACAGCCCGTCGGTGCTCCCCGGCAGTTGCATGGAGAGCTGATGGATGTCGATGACGCCGTCGGCCATCTCGGCCGCGAGCTTCACTTGGCGCATGGCGCCGCCGCGATAGGTCAGCGCGTCCGCTGCCGCGTCCAGAGTGACGTGCACGCCGAGCGGCAGGATGAACTCCTTCGCTTCGTGCACCGCGCCGCTGTCCTCCTGCGCCCGTCTCTTCTTCGCTGCAGCGGCGAGCCAGGCATCGAAATCGATGCGGCCGATGCTAAGGGCGACATCGAATTGAGGCTCGTCGCCGGACATCCACGCGCTCACCGCGCCTTGCGCGCGCGTCTCGCCGAGCCGAACGCTCAGATCGTTGCCGTTCAGCATGCCATCCTTGAGCTCGAGCTCGCCCTCCAGATTGAAGGGCTGGGCCAGGACGAAAGGCGTATCGTCGCCGGCGCCGAGCGCGGCCGCGAAGCTCGTCAGGTCTTCGGCGCGGAGCTTCAACTGTCCGTTGAACCGCGGCCCGGTGTCCGGCAAACGGAACGTGCCTGTGAAGTTGCCGCCGCCGCGCGCCGGCTCGCTGCGCCGGTCGGCGGGGATTTCGACCGCCAGGTTGACAGGCGTCGCTGTCAGGCCGCGCGGATCGAAGCGGCCGGTGGAAAGGCTGAATCGCAGCGGGAGCCCGCCATAGCGGAGCTCGCCGGCGGCGCGCAACGGACCGTACAATCCTTCGGCCGCGAAGCGGGCATTGACTCCCTCCACCCGTTTCTCGACTCCCGATCGCCCGTCGCGATAGATGATGGTGCCGTCGTCGACCGTGGCGTTCTCGAACCGCACGTCGTCCGGCGTCTCCTCCGGCGGATCCGGACGCAGGCGAATGGTCGAGGACGACGAACCGGTAAACAGCCAATTTCGCCGGCCGTCGGGCAAGACCTCCAGTTCGATGACCGGCTTGCGCAAGACCACCGAGGTCACGACGACACGCCCACTCAGCAACGGCCAGAAGGCGACGCGCACCTCGAGAGCCTCGGCCTCCGCCATGGTCGGCGACGAGGCGCCCGGCAGGTTGCCGAGGCGCGCCTTGCGCATTGACAGTCGCGGCGTCGGCAAAAGCGCGGCATCGACGGCGCCATCGATGACCACGCGGCGGTTCATAACGCGCTCGATCTCGGCCGCGATGCCGTTGCGGTAGTTCGTCCAGTCGATAAAGCTTGGCGCGACGACCAGGGCGATAATGAGCATCATCGTCAGGGCCATGAAACCGAGAAGCAGCTTCTTCAAACCAGATCCTCGTCGCTGTTGCAGAACGCAAGCCGCGGCGGCGGAGCGATCATAGGCCGCGCGTCACTGGGAACCGCCCTCAAATCGCGAATCGTGCTGTGACGGCTCTTGCGGTCCCGTAGGTTTGCGTTAAGCTACCATACTGAATGTGGCGCTTCGATGATAGGGTTCCCGCCGGTGAGCCACCATCGTAAGTCAGGCGGCGGGAACCAGGAAGGACGGCCGAAGTATGGGCGACGTCGTCAATCTGAATCATTACCGCAAGCAGCGCTCCCGCGTCGCGTCCCAGAAGCGAGCGTCCGAGAATCGCGTACGTTTTGGCCGCAGCAAGGACGAAAAGACGCGTCAACTCCACGACACGGAGCGGGCCGCGCACGACCTGGATGGCAAGCAACTCGACAAGCCATCCCCACCGGAAGACGCACCGAAGGCACGCTGAGCGGAGTCCGACGGCAGCCGGGCTGGCGACGTCCCGGCGAAGGGTTTTTGCCTGTCCAAACGCGGCTCCCCTTTCGGAACAAAATTCTCACAAACTTGCTTCATAGGGACGGACGGTCACCGGCGCACGACGGCCGGGCCATCG
>DASVCM010000406.1:0-2010 GCA_036381635.1 Lacipirellula sp. | reverse complement strand
GTAGACGTTGAACGTGGGGTCCTCCTTGCGGAACCGCTGCAGGGCTTTGCCCAGGCGGTCGGCGCCGTCGCGAGTGATCGGGTTGATCGACATCTTGATCACCGGCTCGGCGACGAACATGCTCTCGAGCGTGGCGTAGTTCGGCTCGGCGGCGTAGGTGTCGCCCGAGGCGCAGTCGAGGCCCATGATCGCGACGATGTCGCCGGCTTCGCCCGCTTCGACGTCTTCGCGCTTGTCGCTGTGCATCTTGACGATGCGGCTGAAACGGTCCTTCTTGCCGGTCCGCTGGTTGTAGTACATCTCGCCCTTCTTGACCGTGCCCTGGTAGACGCGGGTGAAGGTGAGCTGACCGAACTCGTCGTCCATGATCTTGAAGGCCATGCCGACGAACGGCTTGGCCGGATCGCTTTCGAGCTTGATCTTCTCTTCGGGATTCTTCGGATCGAGGGCGGTGTAATTCCGATCGAGCGGGCTCGGCAGATAGCGGGTGATCGCGTCCATCAGAAGCTGGACGCCCTTGTTCTTGTAGGCGCTGCCGAGGTAGACCGGCGTGAAGCCCTGGTTGATGGTCGCGTCGCGAGCGATCTTGTGGATCAGCTTCTCGGGCACCTCTTCTTCGCCGAGCAGCAGCTCCATGAGCTCGTCGCTGTACATCGACAGGGCTTCGAGCATGTGGGTGCGCTCCCGCGCGGCCTCGTCCTTCAGCTCGGCGGGGATCTCTTCGGTGCGGATCTTCTCGCCGTTGGAGCCGTCGAAGTAGAAGGCCTTCATCGAAATCAGGTCGACCACGCCGCCAAACTCGTCCTCGCGGCCGATGGGGATCTGCATCAGGCAGGCGTCGGCGCCGAGCTTCTCGCGAACCTGCTTGACGACGCTTTCGGGATTGGCGCCGGTGCGGTCCATCTTGTTGATGAACGCCAGGCGGGGGACGTTGTACCGCTTCATCTGGCGGTCGACGGTCATCGACTGCGACTGCACGCCGCCCACGGAGCAGAGGACCAGCACGGCGCCGTCGAGGACGCGCAGGCTGCGCTCCACTTCGACGGTGAAGTCGACGTGGCCCGGGGTGTCGATCAGGTTGATGTTGTGGCCGTCCCACTTGAGGCTGGTGGCGGCGCTGGTGATGGTGATGCCGCGCTCCTTCTCCAGCTCCATGAAGTCCATGGTGGCGCCATCGCCGCCGCCGCGGACGTCCTCGATCTTGTGGATGCGCCCCGAGTAGAAGAGGATGCGCTCGCTGAGGGTGGTCTTGCCCGAGTCGATGTGGGCCGAGATGCCAATGTTTCGTACTTTGCGAAGGTCCATGGTCGGCGGGCCGAGGGCGGCCGTCAGGTTAGGAACTGTCTCGCGACTGCGCGACCGCGTCGCGCAATGCGAGGCGGTTGCAGCCGTGTTTGGGGAACCCTGGGGCAATTGAACGGTCGCCGGGGCTCAGGCTGAAAGAGCCGAGGAAGACCTTGTCCGTAGGGTCCTCCTGGCGAGGCGGGGACGATCCTACATTTTTACGCACCCGCTGCGGAGCGACTAGTCCCGCAGGGGTAGTTTTTGCCGGTTTTCGGGGTTAGTCGCTCTGGCGAGTTGGCCCCATTCTACGGAGCCACAGATTAAGGGGCCTGTGCGAAATCGCAAAGGGCGATTTTGAGTAGACTGGGGCTGAACGCGCGGCCCATCGGCCGCTTCTCCCGGCCAAGGAAGGAGATTCATCTGCATCCAGCCCCAACGGGGCGTAAGTCAATAGCCAGGGGCGTGAGCCCCTGGTACGCGATCCATCGCGAATCGTAAGCCCCAAAGGGGCGGCAGTAAGATGGCCAGCGCACTGCCGCCCCTTTGGGGCTTACGATCATACTTCGATCAACACCAGGGGCTTACGCCCCTGGCTATTGACTGTCACCGCGTTGCGGCTGAATGCCGGCAGATGAATATTCTTAGGCCGGGGCTACAGTTCGCGGCAAGGTCATTCAATCAGGCGGAGTTTTCTTACGATGCAGACCCCGGACGCCAGCAGCGCCC
>DASVCM010000405.1:0-2570 GCA_036381635.1 Lacipirellula sp. | reverse complement strand
GAAGAAGCGATCGGTCGTCGAGCGCTTCGAGCTCCTCGGAGCGATCCTCCAAGAGGATCCGCAGTGAGACGGGCGACGACGGCTGTGGTTGCGCGAAGCTCGTTGTCTCATCGGCCCAGGCCTCGAACTGGCCGCCGGCTTGTTCCTCCACATCGTCCCATGACTGCTGCGCCACCGAGACAACGGCAGGGACTGCGGCCGTTACCTCGACGGCGTTGACGGGGCGAGCAGCAGAATTTGCCTCCGCTGGCCGCTGCGGCTGGCCGCCTGGCGCAATCCGCGCCAAGAGGGCGTCGCGCTGCGCCGCGGGGGTCCGCTCGAGCATCCGCCGAGCCATCTCGGCCGCCGCCGTCGCCCGCTCGCGCCGCTGGCGCTGCTGCTCCACGCGAAGCTGGAGCTGCGTCTCTAGTTCTTTGACCGCGTCCTCATCGGCCGTCTCAAGCGTCGCGAGACGGTCGAGCACATCCAACTGCAGCGCGGCAGGCAGTTTGGCAAACACCGCCGCCCCCTGCTCGTGCCCCAGCCGCGAAAGCGCGGCGGCAATCGTCTGCGGATGCTCGTGAGTGAGAAGCTCCGCCATCAACGCGGCGTCCGCCTCTTGCTGCTCGGTAAGGTCGATAGTTGCCGGCGCCGGCGGCGCCGCCTCACGCTTCATCGCAACCTGCGGCGCCGAATACGTGAACTCGACTGCTGTTTCAACCGCACGGCTCTCGCGACCGGCGGCGCGGAACTCGTCGAGCACGTCGCGCACTTCCTCGGCATCAATCTCTCCGAGTCGCTCGGCCTCCGCCAAGATCTTCGTCGCCTCCGACGGCGGCAGGCTGTCGAGCATCTGCTCAGCCAGCGCCTCCTCGAGACTGGCGATCAGAATCGCAGCCCGGCGAGTTCGATCTGTTCGGTCGTAGGTCATAGCCGTCAATTTATTAATCCGATGCTAGATGCTTGATGCTCGATGCTGGATATCGAGCATCCAGCATCGAGTTCACGCCGCGTTGCCGATCCAGGTGCGCAGGATCGCCGCCGCGGCGTCGGGGTCCTCTTTCACCAGTTCCGCCAGGTCGTCTTTCAGCGTCGGTCCTTTTTTCAGTCGCAGTTTCCGCCGGCCGCCTTCGCGCAGGGCGCCTCCTTCGGCGGCGGCCGTCTTGGCCGCAGACTCCTCCGGCAACACGTCAGGCAATAGCGGCGTCTTGAACTTCAGGCCCGAATCGGCGGCGGGGATCGATTTGATCATCGACCGCAGCATCACGAGGCTGACAATGGCCAGGCCCGCCATGATGAGCGAACCAGAGTTGTTGCCCGCCCACAGCAGCGCTTCGCCAGCTACCGAAGGTTCCGGCGCCGGCGGCGGGGTGAGCGATTGAAACACCGTCACCTCGACATACGACTGCGTGTTCTCCGCCACTCCCTTCGGCAGAAGCTGTGAAACGATCGACTTGATATTCGTCTTGGCTTCCTCGGCGATCTGGTCGAGCATCGCCTTGTCGGGTTCCGCATCGGCCTCCGCGTCGGGCGTCCGCTCGCGCCACACGCGCACCAAATAATCGCTGGGAATCGCAACCGACGCCCGCACCGTCTGGGGCGTGAGCCCCAACTCCTGCCGCGTCTCTCGGCTATGCGGCACGAAGTTCTCAATGTCGCTAACGTCGCTTTGCGTGGTCTGCTCGTTCTTGGCGACCGCCTGCTCGGCGCCGGTGCGATTCGGCCCTTGCGCGATAAGGCCCGGCTGACCGCGGTCTTCCGTCTGAGTGCTGCTGGTACTTTCGACCTCGGTGGTTTCGCGGATCGTCGCCGGGTCGCCTTCCGGGCGCACCGACTCGACCTGCGCAACCTTCATCGGATCGAGCTCGGCGCTTACCTCGATGTGGGCCGACGGCTGGATGAAATGGAGCAGGTGTTCGATATCCCCCTTGAGCTTCTGTTCGTAAGCCAGCCGCGTCTGGTAATAGGGGTCGTCAAACGAAGCCGGCGTCACGCCCGCGCCGGCCAGATCCGAACCGGTGCTCAGATCGAGGATGGCGACGTTCGCAGCGTCCAAGTTGCTGATGGCCCCCGCGACGGCGGCGCGGATCATCTTCACCTGGTGGGCTTCGAGCGTCTCGCCCGGCTCGGGCAGCACGCTTACGGTCGCGGTGACCTTCGGCTTTTCAAACGCCACCGGCTTCCGCTCGTCGTACAAGACCTTCGCCTCGTCGATGCCGTTCATCGCGCTGATCATCATCGAGAGCTGCTGCTCTTTAGCGGCCTTGGCACGCGCGCGGCGGGTCTCGGCGCTTTCGAGCATCCCCGTGTTGAGCGAGTCGTCGAGAATTCGGTCGAAGTCCTTAGGCAGCGCCCCGGCGTCGGCAACGGCGGCGAGGTACTCGGACTTCTGCCCGCGCGGCACGACGATCCGCCCGGCTTGCCGCGGCAGCACCTTCAGCCCCGCCTTGGCGATGGCCGCCTCGACGTAGTCGGCCTCGCGCGGCGGCAGCAGCTCGCCGTTGAACAGGTACTCTTCCGAGGCGCCCGTGTAGCCCTGGAACAGATACCCCAGGCTAACGACGATCACGCCCAACAGCAGCGCAGCAGTA
>DASVCM010000404.1:0-4060 GCA_036381635.1 Lacipirellula sp. | reverse complement strand
CCCGGGCTCCGCCCGGGGATTGCGCACCATGTGGAACAACGTCCGTCCCGGATGGAAACTCACCCCCGGCCGGAGGCCGGGGCTGCAAGCGCTGAAGGCACTGTTACGCGAAGCGCCTAAATCGCCTAGAATTGGCCTTTCGCTTTCGCCCATCGTCGCACCACGGAGGTTGGCTCTCGCTATGAAAGACGTCCTGGCGGTTGTATTGGCTGGCGGCAAAGGTTCGCGACTGGAGCCGCTCACGCGCGATCGGGCGAAGCCGGCCGTGCCGTTCGGCGGCATCTACCGGATCATCGACTTCACGCTGTCGAACTGCCTGAACAGCGGCATTCGCAAGATCCTGGTCCTCACGCAGTACAAGGCGATGAGCCTGGCGCGGCACGTGACCAACGGCTGGCGCCACCTGTTGTGCCGTGAGCTGGGCGAGTTCATCGACGTCGTGCCGCCGCAGCAGCGGATCGACGAGCAGTGGTATCAGGGCACGGCCGACGCGGTGTACCAGAACATCTACACGCTCGAGCAGGAGCGGCCGCAGTACGTGGTGATTCTGGCCGGCGATCACATCTACAAGATGGACTATGCCAAGATGGTCGCCTACCACATCGAGCAAAAGGCCGACGTAACGATCGGCGCCCTGCGGGTGACGAAGGAAGACGCCCGGTCGTTTGGCGTCATGCAGATCGACGAAAATCAGCGGATCACAGCGTGGGAGGAGAAGGTC
This sequence comes from Lacipirellula sp., assembly GCA_036381635.1. GTDB lineage: Bacteria > Planctomycetota > Planctomycetia > Pirellulales > Lacipirellulaceae > Lacipirellula. The sequence goes on along the minus strand of DASVCM010000404.1, from coordinate 3,339 downwards.
CAGAACCCCTCGACGATCCCCGGCGATCCCGAGCATTGCCTGGGCTCGATGGGCATCTACGTGTTCAACGCGCCATTCCTGTTTGACCAGCTCTGCCAGGATGCGACGCTGCCGGACAGCGGGCACGACTTCGGCCACAACATTATCCCGTCGATCATCAACTCCCACCGGGTAATGGCGTTCCCCTTTAAGGATGAGAACAGCAAGCAGGACGCGTACTGGAAAGACGTGGGCACGCTCGATGCGTACTACGAGGCGAACCTGGAGCTGACCACTGTCGATCCGCTCTTGAACCTGTACGACTACCACTGGCCGGTGCGGACCGATCAGCCGAACCTGCCGCCGCCGAAGTTTGTGTTCGACGAGAATTCGGGCCGCCGGGGCGAGGCGCACGACAGCATCGTGGCCGCGGGAACGATCATCGCCGGCGGGAAGGTGTCGCGATCGATCATCGGCCCGAAGAGCCGCGTCGAGGAACGGGCCGAGGTGAGCGACTCGATCCTGTTCGCCGGCGTGCACGTGGGGAAAGGGGCGATTATCCGCCGGGCGATTATCGACAAGAACGTCTTCATTCCCGACGGCGCGCAGGTGGGCGTGAACCTCGACGACGACCGGCGGCGCGGGTTCGAGGTGACCGAGAAGGGGGTGGTGGTGATCCCGATGATCGAGGGGGCGGAGGCGCTGTTTGCGCGGTGAGGCTGTCGGCGGCGGCATCGAAGCCCCAAGGGGGCGAAAGTTAATAGCCAGGGGCGTAAGCCCCTGGTACGCTGACCCTCCTGCGCGACAAGCCCCAAAGGGGCGGCAGTGCGCATCTCTTAAGGAGGGTTCTATGCCTCAGTCATTTGCCTCATTGCACGTCCACCTCGTATTCAGCACGAAGCATCGCCAGCCATTCTTGAGCGACGACCTTCGGCCGCGGTTGTTTGAATACATCGGCGGGATCGCCAGGCAGAATGATGGGGTGCTTGTCTCGGCCGGAGGAACTGAGGATCATGTTCACCTTCTGACCTCACTGGGCCGGAGCAATTCAGTTGCGGACGCCGTTCGCCTGATTAAGACGAACACATCGGGATGGATTCACGACGAGTTTCGCGAGCTGCGCGAGTTTCAATGGCAACAGGGTTACGGCGCGTTCGCCGTGAGTTTCTCGAATATTGATTCCGTGAAGCAATATCTGGCAAACCAAGAGGAACATCACCGAAAGCGAACTTACCAAGATGAGTTTCGCGAGCTACTGCGGCGCCATGGAATCGACTGGGATGAGCGTTACGTCTGGGATTGATGGAGGCGTACTGCCGCCCCGTTGGGGCTAACGGTTCCAGAGGCAATCCGTACCAGGGGCTTACGCCCCTGGCTATTGACTTTCGCCCCTTTGGGGCTGAACACGCGGGAAGCCTTGGCTGACAGTCTCAACGGCGCAATGGCGCCACGTCGCGAGCCCCCCCACTTCGCACGCGGGCTGTCTATTTCTTCACCGGCAGCGGCTTTGCCGCGGTGGCGGTGGGGTCGTCGATGAGGACCATCGAGTCGATGATCGCCCGGTCGGCGTCGCTGAAGCGCTCCAGCAGAGATCGCTCGGCGGTCACCGAGATCGTCGCCGGGCGTTGGCCCTCGGCGGCGACCATGTAGTATCGCCATTGCATCGGCACATCCTCGATCGTGCCGGTGGCAATCACGCCGAGGCACTGATGGCCGGCGTCGTTGGCCCATTCGGTGGCGGCTTCGACGTTGTCGAGCTTGTCGCCAAGCGACTTCACGACGTTTGCTTCAAACTCATGAAGCGTCATCGGCTTGTTGGCGGGGCGAATCGGAAGGGTGGTGATATTGCAGTGGGCGATAAAGTCGTCCCGCTGCAGGCGGCGGAGCGACATGTGTTCGCGCTGCTCGCCGGTGACGTACCAAGCGGAATCGTGGCGGAAGCGGTAGCCGCGCGACGGCGACTCGAACTGCAGCTCGCTGAGCTCTTCGGTGCTGAGCGCGCGGCACTCGTCGACCAATTCTTCGTCGAATGGCCGCGGGGCGCCCTTGGAGATCGGCGTGGCGACCAGCGAGAGCTTCGCGACCACGTCGAGGCCCGGGGTGACCTCGCCCGGCTTGCGGACCTCTTTGAGCGCCAGGTTCATCTTGGTGATCCGGCCGTGATCGAGGTGGAACAAGTAGGCGCCGCGGACGTCGATCTCCGTGGCGGCGCCCTCGACCGTGCCATGAACAGTTCCCGCCATGCGGATCTGCACCTGGCGATTGTCCATGCCGGTGACGGTGCTGCGGACCTCGCAGACGGCGACGTGGCTCATGCCGAACAGGCCGGCGATGGTGTCGGCGTTGTGGTCCCAGTGCTCGCCGACGGCCATCTCGCGCTTCGGCAGCAGCCGGTCGATCAGAAGCGAGTTGCCGGGGATGTTGATCAGGTCGTACTGCTCGCGGGTGAGCCGGCGGGTGAGGCCGTTGAGGCCCATGTCGTCGGCGCCGGCCTTGGCGGCAATCACGCGGAGGTCTCCGGGGAGCTCGCGGGTTTCGCCCTTCTCGGCGGACTTGAGCGTCGCGCGGGCTTCGCTGTAGCGGCGTAGCGAGCGGGAAGCGATCGCCGGATCGTTCCACCAGGCGACCAGTTGCTCTTCGTACGCCATCTTCGCCACGACGCTCATCGGCAGGCTGGCGTCCTTGCCTTTGTCATCCGGAACGATCAGCTCGCCGCCGACTTCGAACGTGACGGTCACGTCGGCGGCGTCCCCTTTTTCGAGGCCGGGCGTAAGGCGGTACATTTCGCTGCCAAGCTCCGGTTCGGCGGCGAGCGCGGGAGCGACGGAAGACGCCAAGAGAACGATGATGGCTAGGTAGATGCGGCGCATAGTTTTGCAGGTGGATGGAGATGAATTGATTTAGCCCCGCCGCTTTGCGGTGGGTCCGCGGGGCGAGAGAGCGCGGCTAAAAGGGTCAGGGTTCAAGGGGCGGGATATTAGCGATTGGGGCGACGCGGCCCAAGATCGGCCGGGCGTATTTCCAGCCGTGTCGGCCAGTTGCTGGACAATATCCGACCCGACTGGCCCCGGGCCGTTCTCTCGGCCAACCGCGCCAGCCGGTCGGCCCTCCGAAGTAGACCTGCGGAAAACCGCGATCGAACTGCGCATTTGGGAAAATCGTAAGTGATGCTTGAATATCCACTTACGTTTGACTGGAGGGAGCAGGACACTTCGCGACGGCACGGAATTCGCGAACTTTATCTCGACCCAACACCACTAATATGCGTACAACCAGTAGCCCGGCTTGTCGCTAGCAGCTAGAACCTGCCGGTCAAGCGGGTTGACGCCTGGGAACAGGGCGTCCTGGCCGCGGCCCAAT
>DASVCM010000403.1:0-4259 GCA_036381635.1 Lacipirellula sp. | reverse complement strand
CCCATCGACCGGATCAAGTCGATCGTGCCCGAGCTGATCACGCATGGGCATATCGTGCGGGCCGACATCGGCATCTCACACGTCATGGAGACCGAATACGGACTCGTGATCGCGCGGATCACGCCTAACGGCCCGGCGGACAAGGCGGGGCTGAGCGGCTTCGAGGTGGTGAATCGGCAGCGGCAGTTCGGCGGGCTGGTGTACAACGAGCGCGGAATCGATCGCTCGAAAGCGGACCGGATCATCGCCGTCGACGGCGACGTGATGCACAGCGGCGTGCAGTTTCGCGACAAGATTTGGGAGCATAAGCCCGGGGACGTGGTGACGCTAACGATCGTTCGCCAGGGCCGGCAATTGGACGTGCCTGTCACCTTGGGAGGCGATTAAGGCTGGGGAAAGAATATTTTTTTCTGGTTTAAGCTGGGCTAAATGGCGGTTTTCGGAATCGGAGCGCCAAGTTTGCGCCGCGGCTTGCCGCAGTAGCGCAATTCGAGAAACGCCAAGGACTTTGCCGTCATATTCCAGAACGGCCATGGATTTCTGGCAAACCTCGGACCAATAAACATCGGGTTTTCCGCATGGCAGACGGCCTCTTGCCACGCCTTTCAGGGCGGCTAAAGTCGCATGAGGTTTTTACGGATCGCGTCAAGACGAGTTTTCGCGATTCGGGCCGCTTTCGAAACCTCAATGTTGTTTTGTTGTCCCACCTGACAGCAGCTTGAAGAGGCAAGGACGCCTGTGTGCGTTTCTTCACACGCCTCGTCTCAAGAAGCCTGTCGCATTGATGCGAAGCTCTCGCGGCCGTCACTCGACGCAATGTGTCATGCGTCGGAAAGCGGCCTACCTCCCCGACGGAATCGCCGCGCCGGGCTCGCAGCATCACAAGGAGTGTTTCTGATGCTTCATTACCTCGCTGCTGCCACGATCGCCGCATCGACGTTTGCCGTGACGCCCTCGAAGGCAACCTGGCAGGCCGACTACGGCAAGGCGTTGGCGGCGACGCGGAGTGATCAACGCCCGCTGTTGGTCGTGCTCGACAACCCGGCCGATCCCAAGGCCGCGTTCGACGCCAAGCTGCTGGCCGCTGACGGCGAGCAGGGCCAGGCGCTCAAGTCCTACCGGGTTTGCCGCGTGGACGTGAGCACCGAATACGGCCAGAAGGTCGCCGAGGCCTTTGGCGCCACGCAGTTTCCGCACACGGCGATCATCGACCGCACCGGCTCGACCGTGCTGTTCAAGCAGCCGGGCCAGATGGACGGTCAGCAGTGGCAGGCCACGCTGGTGAAGTACCAGAAGGGCGTGGCCCCGCAGCCGCAGACGGTATACTTCCGCGGCGGCACCGTGCTGGGCGCCCAGACGGCGCAGCCGATGCCGATCAGCAACTGCCCGTCGTGCCAGCGGCAAGCAATGATGATGGGGATGTAATCCTGTGCGGATGATTTAAGCGGGGCGGCGACGAGCAGCTTCGCGATCAGGGCAGCATTGATTGGCAGCTTTGATTGAGCGGCCCAAGCGCAGGCTTGGGCCGCTTTTTTTGCGCGCTAAGAAGCCGGAACCGTGCATTTCTAGGCGATTTCGCCTCGGCATGCTGATTGCGTCTGCTCTCAACGCCCCTTAACAGGACGATGCAATCCGCGACTTATTAGCCCGGCTTTTAAGCCGGGGTGGCAAGGCTTACGGAGAGAATCGGCCGAGCAGAGGAGTCTCCGTCCGCCGGCTCCTCGTCGAGGCCGAAACAGACCGCGGATTGATTCGGCCTCTGCTGGGCTCCAGCGAAACGTCGAGTTCGCGCCTCGGCCGCGTGAGTGTCACGGCCGCACACCTCGGCGTAAACGCCGGGGCTATGAGGATTGGTCAAGCTTTGCACAAAGTTATTCCAGTGACACGGAACGAGAATCCTAGGAGCTAAAGGCGCTGCCATGAAGCGAGTTTCTCCACTGCCGCGGGCGAAGAGCCAGTCGATTTGGGCGGCCACGGTTAAGATGCCGGTCTGCCGGCGGCTGGCGCAGGACATGACCGTCGATGTGTGCATCGTCGGCGCCGGCATCGCGGGGCTGACGACGGCGTATCTGCTGGGCAAATCCGGCAAGCGAGTGCTCGTGCTCGACGACGGCCCGATCGCCAGCGGGATGACGCAGGTGACCACGGCGCACCTGTCGAACGCAATCGATGATCGGTTCACGAAGATCGAAGGTTGGCATGGCGAGGAGGGCGCGCGGCTGGCGGCCCAGAGCCACGCGGCGGCGATCGATCGGATTGAAGACATCGCCGATGAACTGAGCGTGGAATGCGATTTTCGGCGCATCGACGGCTATCTTTTTCTGGCGCCGGGACACGATGTGAAGTTCCTTGAGGAGGAGTTGGCGGCGGCGCATCGGGCCGACTGCGATTGCGAGCTAATTGCACGCGGCCCGCTGGAATCGTTCGACACGGGGCCGTGCTTGCGATTTCCGAATCAGGCGCGGGTTCACATCTACAAGTACCTGGCGGCCGTGGCGCAAGCGATCAAGAAGCAGGGTGGGAAGATCTGCACCAATAGCCACGTCGACCGCGTCGATGGCGGCGACAAAGCGACAATCAAAGTTGGCGATTACACGGTGACTGCCGATGCGGTGGTGGTCGCGACGAACACGCCGATCAATGATCGCTTCGCGATTCACACCAAGCAATTTCCGTACATGACCTACGCCATTGGAGCCTGCGTGCCACGGGGCTCGGTGGCCGACGGGCTATATTGGGACACGCTCGACATGTACCACTACGTGCGTCTGCAGGAGCTGGAGCCGGAAAATGGCGAGCCGGAGGCGACGCACGATTTGTTGATCGTCGGCGGCGAGGACCACAAGTCCGGTCAGGCCGACGACGCCGACGAGCGGCACGAGCGGCTGGCGTCGTGGACGCGCGAGCGGTTCCCGGTCGAGGAAGTGGCGTTCACGTGGGGCGGACAGGTGATGGAGACGATGGACGGCCTGGCGTTCATCGGCCGCAATCCGATGGACGCCGAGAATGTGTTCATCGCCACGGGCGACTCGGGGATGGGAATCACCCATGGGACAATTGCCGGAATGCTGCTGGCGGATCTTATTCTGGGCCGCGAGAATCCGTGGGCGAAGCTGTATGATCCGTCGCGGAAGAATGTTTGGGCGACTGGAAGTTTCGCGAGCGAGAATCTCAATGTCGCGGCGCAGTACACGGACTGGCTGACGCCGGGCGAGCTTGATTCAGTCGACGAGATCGCACCGGGATGCGGCGCCATCCTTCGCCGTGGGATGACTAAGGTAGCTGCATCGCGCGATGAGAACGGGAACATCACGGAACTGTCGGCCGTCTGCCCGCATCTGCAGTGCATCGTGCAGTGGAACAATGCGGAGAAGACGTGGGACTGCCCCTGCCACGGGTCGCGGTTTCATGCGGACGGGCAGGTGGTGAATGGGCCTGCGAATGTGAACCTGGCGCCGGTGGAAGGGAGCGCCGAGGAATAGGCGAGAACGCCGCATTTCCGATGGCGTGCAGCCGGGAATCTGAGATTCAAGACTTTCCGCTGAAAGGGTATAAGGTAGGTCGCAGTTACTTTTCGAATCCTATCGGGAGCGGCGTCATGGAAAGACGAACGACGAGATCTTCCCTTCTGCGGACGGTGATTGGACTTCTCCTTCTCGCGCCAATCTTGTTGATCATCTTGGTTTATTTTTCCACTTCGGTGTCTGGCACCGCTACGCTGCCAAACGGCATCATCGCGACGATTAACGGTCCGTTCTCAGCGTCTGAAAGCGGCGGCAGAACCGTGGTTGACGCATCGGGCCGCCAGTTTGTGTTCACGCCTACAGTAATCACCGTTGATGGGAAAAGCGTGGCAAAGATTGACGCGTCGCTCCGTCAAGTGGCAATTGAGGCTTCCTTCTCCGATGCGCAACTAATCATCGACGGGAAGCAAATTGCGCTGCCGTAACTGCGAAGAGTTGCACAGTAGTGGCTGCATCGGCGCAGCGGTGACGCCCGAGACGGTGCTGACCAGTGCTAGCCGGTTACTCGTTCGAGGCCGGCGGCGATGTCGAGGTCGAGCGGCGCCGTTAGTCCGGCGTTGAGCTTCTCGAGGGCGATGGCGCCCATGACGGCGTTGTCGGTGCAGAGCGACAGGGGGGGAATGAATAGCTCGACGCCCGCGTCGGCGGTAAGCTGTTCCATCCGCTCGCGGAAGGGGCGGTTCGCCGCGACGCCGCCGCCGATGCAGAGCCGCTGATAGCCGGTGCGCTGGAGGG
>DASVCM010000402.1:0-4430 GCA_036381635.1 Lacipirellula sp. | reverse complement strand
GCTCGCGGGACCAGTCGTTGTCCCGCGGGCGGATGGGGAGCTCTTCCAGCACCGACCAGTTGTGGATGACGTGAATCCGCGCGGGATCGACGCCCCACGTTTCGAAGATCGGGCGGAAGTCCTCGGTGATGACAACGAGCGCATCGCTGAGCCTGGCGCTGGTGCGGTCGAGGTGCATGAAGTACCAGCCGGCGGCGTGGCCGATCAGCGGCAGCTTGCGGCTGAGCAGGTCGTACGCGGCGATGCCGTAAATGTCTTGCACCCAGAAGACGTGGCGAATGCCACGCCTGCGGCAGTAGCTAGCGAGCCGGCGCTGTGGGACCGACGGCGTGTTGCCGGAGAGCACCGCGTCAGGCTGGAAGTCGCGGCAGGCTTCGATCAGCAGCTTTCCGTAAGCGTGCTCCATTCGGAAACGGCGCCAATAGCCCGTCTTGGGAATCATGCCGCCCAGATCGAGCGGGCGAACGTTGAAGGTTTGCGGGTCGCCGGGGCGCTTCGTGAGCGAGCCGCGCGGGGTGTGCGTCGAGCCGCAGTAGGCGTGCAGCACTTGGTGGCCGCGCGCCGCGAGCTTACGGCTGAGCTGCACCTGGAACGGGTGCCCGGCGTAGTCATGAATCAGAATTCGCACGAGGCGTAAGTTCCTCAGAAGCTGTTCAGGGGTGTGCAAAGGCGAGTCTTAAACTCACCAGTTCGAGTCGGATTCGTAGCCGAGCCGAATGAGCGTCTGGCCGGCAAGCTCTTTGAATAGCTCGCGATGCACATCGGTGAAGCTTTGTCGCCAGCCGCCGGCTTTGCCGGCGCGGAACGTATGGGACCTGCTGGGGGCAATGCTTTCGGTCAAGCGGGGCAGGAGCCGATCTAGGTCGATCGCGGCCTTCGCGCGATCGCCGTAAAAGCGAATCATACGGAGGAGCGTCTCATCTCGTTGAGGTCCCATCAACGTCTCGAATCGAACCACGCAGACTTCCGGATGATTCAGCCAGGGCTCGTACTGCGCAAACCGCTGGGCGATGTGTGGATACTCACGGCGGGCGTCCGTGCTTCCCAGCCCCCGGATCGACAAGCTAATGGCGTCTTCAATCGACGCGGCGGCGCGGAAGTAGGGATGGAGCTTGTGCCAGCGGTTGATCGACCGCAGGTAATGGGCCTCGGAGACGACGACGTCGCGTGGATCGCGGATAATGAGGTAGTGCACGGCCCGTCTCTCGGCGAGCGATTCCGCCGCCGCGGGCGAGTACCAAAGATGGGCGCGAACTATCTCCCCCGGGACGAAGCCGGCGATAATGCGGCGGATTTCCGCATCGCTGCGCCGGCGAAACTGGAACGAACTCGTCTGGGACGAGAGGAAGGTTCCGTAATTTCGGCGTTCCGGAAGCGCCGCTACGATCTGATCGAGCAGATGTGTGCCGCTCTTAGGAAACGAGTTTGCGAAGACGGGGGGGAGTCGTTCAAGGTCGGCCCCCCTAGACTGCGCCTGCGCCAGTTTCTTGGGCGCCTGCAAGGCCAATGCACAGCCTTTCCGCACCAAGCCGTTGCGACTGTGAAGGCCAGACTGAAGCATTCTTTGGATCATCGAGTCGCGATGCGACGTAAGGTCGGAATCCACGTCGCCATGCATCGGGAGATACCTCGAATTTTACGCAGAGTTCGAGGCGATCGCTATTGTAAGGATGGCCGACTCCCTGTGATTGAAGTTCTTGTAACCGGCATGGCTGCTACCACCCGCTGAACCGTCAGGTCTTAAGGCCGCCTCGTACGCGGCGAACAAAGGCGGGCAATTGTTCGGTCGCTTCTTGTTCTAAGGCGGCGGAACGGCGCTTAGCGGCGGCGCGGGCGGCGGCAAACTCCGCCGGGTTATCGCGCCAGCGCTCGATGTGCTCCACGGCGACCGTGGGAAAGTCGGCGTCAGCTTCGATGACATGTCCGCAGCCGTCGCGAACAATCCAGGGAGTGCAACCCCGGTTTCGCGTGACGACCGGGCAGCCGGCCGCCAGGGCTTCGCTAAGCACGATGCCCCAAGACTCGGACCGCGTGGGGAACAGAAAGGCGTCGATGTCGGCAAAGAATTGGGCCTTGTCGCGGCCATACACGGGCCCTCGATAGTCTATCTGGCCGGGCATGCGCGCCAGAGCATCGTCCACCATGTCGCGTTCGACGGCGCTCATGCATGGTCCGGCGAGGATCAGCCGGACGCGTCGCCCGTTGCCGCCGGCCAACCGCTGGAACGTCGCGAGGACGTCATCGATGCCTTTCGCGACGCTTAGATTGCTCAAGAATCCGATGGTGAAGTCGTCATGCGAGCGTGACTCGGCCAGTTCCGGCTGAAACTGTTGCGAGACGATCGTCGGGGGTACGTGCAAGAACTTAGCCTTTGAAGCGTACTGCGTCAGGTAATGCTGTTGCATCAATGCGCAGTGCACGGCATGACCGCCATGGACGCCGACAAGCCGGTTGAGCCATGCGGCGCGCCAATCTCTCCGATCGAAATAGGAGTAAGCATGATGATGAAGGAGCAACCGATACCTTAGCAGCCGAGCTGTCGCCGCGATGGCCAAGTCATAGTAAAGGCCGGCGCCCGAACTCACTGGGTAATACAGCACGGCGCCGCGCGCCCGACCGCGCCGCAGCAGTCCGCCAATAGACTTCAGCGCGCCCCACGCCCGGGCGAGCTTCCAGCGCCAGCCCTTGAGCGGCTTACCGCGGGACCAGTTGTAGCAGGTGATTGGACCCTGCCGCTTGAGCGCTTCGACGATCACGGCCGTCATGGCGGTCATGCCGGTGATTGGCGGCGGCAAGGCGCCGATGAAGATAACGCTTGCGCCGGCATCGTCATGATCGGGCGGCACGGAAGGCGCCGGATGCGTTGCATAATCGCTAGGCGGCGAGTCGGCTGTGGCGCTCATCTTGACGATTGGCCTTCGGAGACGGGAATCGCCTGGGCCTGGCATAGTGTGCGGTATAAGTCTTCGGCTTGCTCGATTTTCTGCTTCAGGCGGGTCTGTTCGAGCTGGTCGGCGAGGACGCGCTTTTGCCCCTGGCGATCGGCCGAGGGGCGGGCTACGTGCGTCGCGCGGACGTCCTGGCCGCCGGCGTGATACTGCTCGATCTCGTCGATTTGCCGGTAGCAGGCGGCGACATTCTCTTCGGTGTGCTCGAATTCTACGAACGTCGTGCCGAATCGGCGATTCAGCCGCCGAATGACGGCCCCGAAGTCCTTGATGACCTCGTGGAACTCCGCTAGTACAAACCTGTCCGTCAGGGACTCCATGGCGGCGTGGAAGTCGAGGTACTCGTCGACCGCCCACTCGACGTCGGTAAGTTCCTTGCGAATGGCGAGGGAGAGAATGGCTTCGCGAGGCTCTCGGATCAAAACGATGATCGGGATTCCGAGCTGGACGCCTCGGCGCACCTGCCCGACCGAGTGCAGGTGGTGGGCGATGCGCAGCGGCTGGGGCTGAGCCATCGTGAAGGCCACGTAGGCGAAGGTGTTCGCCGAACGGGGGTAGCCTTCGATGACGACCTGTGTGTCGCCGTGCACGGCTAGCAAACGATACAACGGGAGAACGTTGGACAGCCATCTATTGCAGAGCGCACTACGACGCACCGCGCGGCGAATCGGCTGTATCCAATCAGAGGTCATTGAATCTTGGCTGCTGCGGCGGCGTCGGCGATGGGACCGGCGGCGCTTGGCGCGAGCTACTTGAGTCGATGAAACACGCCGTCCAGCCACAGCAGTTCGCCGCTATCGGGATTCCAGTTGAGGCATTCTAAAGAACCAAGCCGAAAGCCCCGCTCGACGACCCACGGATAAACGTCCTGAAACAGCGCCTGATCTTGATACAGCGGGACGAAAGCCAGCTCCAACTGCAGCATCGCCACGCGTGCGAGGGAATCGACCGCCCCCTTGAGGACTTGCATTTCGTAGCCTTGGGTATCGACCTTCAGCCAAATTGTTCTATGGTCGGCCTCCAGTTCGGGAAACACGGAATCGAGCCGGCGGACTCGAATGGATTCGGAGCTGACGGCGCGGCTGTCGGGAAAGGCCGAGGTCGAGGCCTCAGTGACTTCGAGCAGCGAGCTGCTCCAGGACTTTTGCGAGACATGAATGGTTTGCTCGCCGTCCTGGTTGCCCAGGGCGAAGTTCTTGGTCGTCCACCGCGGATCGCCGGCGGCGTGACGCTCCAGTTCCCGGTACACCGACGGGATCGGTTCGAAGGAAATGATGCGTCCCCGGTAGCCTTGCTCGCGGAGCTCGCCGGCGAACTGGCCGGTATTAGCGCCGACGTCGAGCACCAGATCGATTCCCAGGCGGCGCATCAGATCGAACTTCTTTGCGACCGGATGAGTGCGCGGCTGATAGCGACGGAGGTCATAGCCGCTGCGGCGGATAAGGCGCTTTAGCGCCTGATTGATTCGCTTCATCAGGTTGC